>NZ_JBLYUB010000022.1:0-110986 GCF_049999945.1 Planosporangium spinosum
ACGGACGCCGCTGGGACGGCGACGACGGCGAATCGCCCGAGCCCAAACGGCCAGCCCGGCTCCTCACCGACCTGCCACCCATCCTGCCCTGGTGGGGACCACGCCAGCGAGGTTGAAATCAGCTCACTCTGACGGGAAGAACCGCCTGCCCGTGTTGCCGACAGGACTGGCTGTACCGCTACCGGATCAAGGAGAGCGGTCGACGTTTCCTGGTCTGCCCTGCGTGAACAAGGGCCCGCACCTTTCGGCATCAACCTCGGTATGCCGTGGTGGGATCAGGTCGCGGGCAGGACGCCGAACTTGTCGATCGCAAAAAGCCAGAAGAGGGGAACGGCATCGTCGACAGGCTGGCGTACAGGTGGGCTCCGTCATTGCGCAGGCGCATCAGCACGCGAGTACACGCGTGCCCCGGTAATGTTCACACGATGAGCGACACCGATTCGATCGTTGCTGAGCTGAAAAGGCAGGCTACGCAGGGCAAATCGGCCGTCGAGATAGCTGCCTGGCTACGGGACGTCCTAGGGCCGGACGCAAGTGTCTTCCAGTTCACGCGCTGCCTGTTTCTGGCCTTTGAGATCCCACTGGTTGCCATCCGCGAAGCCGAATCATGGTCAGGGCTGGGACCGCATGGCTGGATGACGGACGAGGAACTGGAGGAACTTCTGTCTCCCCTCATAGTCCGGGTGCGACCTGTCGGTGGCCCAGGATGAATCGCCGCGTACCTGTCCGGGAGGGATCTCAACTCCCGGACATCCGACCCTTGCCAAGGACGTGACCATGCCCGAGGCTTCCACATTTGTGGAAATTATCTTATTTCAATGACATGTATGAGACGGTCGTATATTTGGCGCACGCGTACTATCGCCAGGA
Organism: Planosporangium spinosum; assembly: GCF_049999945.1. Classification (NCBI taxonomy): domain Bacteria; kingdom Bacillati; phylum Actinomycetota; class Actinomycetes; order Micromonosporales; family Micromonosporaceae; genus Planosporangium; species Planosporangium spinosum. The sequence goes on from NZ_JBLYUB010000022.1 coordinate 871, forward strand.
TTTCCACGTGATAGCCCCCTCTCCTGAGGGGGTGCTTCACAGTTTCTGCGCGCACGAATCGCCGGGGACGGTGGCCGAACTACGGCAGGAGTTGGACGAGCTGCTGCGCGGCTCCGATCCGGAAGGGACATTCACGCAGGCGTGGTCAATCGACGGGCGGTCGTCGTACGTCCCGCCACTGTACGGCGTCGGCTACCTGGAGTGGGCGCATCGGATGGTGCGGATCGTCGGCAAGTGCACGGCGCGCCCGGCCCGACGAAGTATCGAGCCGGGCGCGTCGAGTGAGCTATGCCGAGAAACGGGTACGGCGTCGGCGTCCGATCAGGTAGCACGCGCCGCCGAGGAGCAGAAGCCCACCGCCAATGCCGGCCACGGTCGCGGTTTCGGTACCGGTCACGGGCAGCCCGCCGCCCTTGCCGCCGGGGGCGCCCGGGTTGGCGGAGGAATCAGGGGTCGGTGCAACGGTCGTCGTGGCGCTGGGCGTGGCGCTCGGTGTCGGTGTGGGCTGAGACGCGCAGTCAAGCGCACGTGCGACGTACAGGCCGTTGTTCAGGTAAGCCAGGTAGGCATCGATGGCCCCGTCGTCGAGTGCCTGTTGCGCGGCCGCCTTCACGTTGGCGCCGGCGCTCGTCAACGTCCGGACCACCGTGATCCGCAGGGCCACTGACCAGGCGTTCTGCACGCTCGTCTTGAGGAATGCGCGCAGATCATCCGCGGTGCCGTTCAGCCGCTCCTGTATGGCGCCAGGCAAAACGGGCAACGAGTCGGCGTTTGCCGCGGCCAGGATCTGGCTGGCCAACACCCGCACCTCTACATCGGTGGCGGTATCCAGGTCGATGGTGACAAGCTCGCGGATATCCTTGTACGCTTTTCGCTCGACCGTTTGGCAGGACTCGTTCAGTCCGGGCGATTCGGTTTGAGCCACCGCCGGTGCCGCCGGAATCAGAAAGGCCAGCGCCATGAGGACGCCGGCCGGAATTTCCCATCGCATGTGGTTTCTTCCTCCCCGCTGCAGGTCAAAACATCGATATATTACCGTCAATGGGCGGAAAAGCAAGAAGGGGATGACGTCCTGGACTGCGCAATGAGCGGGACCGCCTTCTGCCATCGGCTGTATCGACGTCTGCCGCCCGTCCGGAAGCAGACCACGCAGTTGCGCCTCGCCTTTCGTGCGCTGGTCCGCCCGGGCCGAGGGGTGGCGAATCCGTCGCCTACTGGCGGTCCCGCTTCGGCCGGGCGCTGCCGGAGGCGGTGAAGAGCGGCGTCGGCGACGCCGCCCGGTGCCTGTACGACGAGCGGTCGCCGCTCAGGTCCCTCCACAAGGGATGAAAGACCCACCACCTAGATCATTCTGTTGGGAACTCTCAGCACGGGAACGGGTCAGCGCGGTCGGGTCTCCTCGCCGATCCAGTCCAGGTACGCCGGATTCCCGGCCGTGACCGGCGTACTGATGATCTCCGGTACGTCGTACGGGTGGCATCCCTGGACGTGCGCGACCAGCGCGTCGACCCGCTCGGCCGTGGTCTTGAACAGCACCAGCCACTCCTGGGCGGTCTCGACTTTCCCCTCCCACCGGTACACGCTGCTGATCGGGCCGACGACCTGCCCGCACGCCGCCACCCGCGCCTCGACCGCCGACCGGGCCAGCTCGGCCGCCCCCTCGGCGGAGTCGATCGTGGTCGACACCTGGCAGTACCCGGTCACGTCGATCCCTTCGTCGGTACCCGGAAGCGGAGCGTGTCGCCGCGCCGGTCCTCCAACACCCCGCCGGCGTGCTCGATGACGGTACGCGAGGCGACGTTGTCGCGGTCGCAGGTGAGCAGGGCCGACTCGATGCCGAGGCCGCGGGCGACGGTCAGCCCCGCGCGGAGCATCGCCGTCGCGTGGCCGCGACGGCGCACCGACGGCCGCACGTCGTACCCGATGTGCCCGCCGATCTCCTCCAGCGCCGGCGTGAGCGCGTGCCGGATGCCGATGCGACCCAGCCAATCGGCGCCGTCGACGTACCAGAGTTCGGTGCACGGTACCCAGCCGTCGGGGCGCGGCCCGTCCGGTAGCGCGAGCGCGCGGAGCGCGGCGACGTAGCGGGCGAACTCGTCCGGCTCGTCGGTGCCGGGTGCGTTCCAGGCGAGCATCGTGCGGTCGGCGGCGCCGAGCCGGCCCTCGGCCCGGAACTCCGCCAGGGCGGCAAGGAAGGACCGGCGTACGGCGGTGGTGGGGGCGACCAGCTCAGGCATGAGCTTCTCCGGGTATCCGGGCACGGTCGATCCGGACGTCCATGCCGGCGAGCCTAACGGTCGGCGCGGCGCCGCCGCGCGGGCATTTGCCGCGGACGCGGGACGGCGCGTACCGGCTCGGCCGGTGCCGGAGAGCGCCGTCCGCGGCGGGCGTCACCAGGCGGCGCGGGCGTAGTCCTTCAGGAAGCAGCCGTACAGGTCCTCGCCGGCCTCGCCGCGCACGATCGGGTCGTACACCCGGGCGGCGCCGTCGACGAGGTCCAGCGGCGCGTGGAAGCCCGCGTCGGCCAGCCGCATCTTCGTCGGGTGCGGCCGCTCGTCGGTGATCCACCCGGTGTCCACGCTGGTCATCAGGATGCCGTCGGCGTACATGTCCTGCGCGCTGGTCCGGGTCAGCATGTTCAGCGCCGCCTTCGCCATGTTGGTGTGCGGGTGGCCGGCGCCCTTGTACCCGCGGCTGAACACGCCCTCCATCGCGGACACGTTCACGATGTACCTGCGCCGGGCCGCCGCCGCGGCCATCACCGGGCGCAGCCGGCTGATCAGGATGAACGGGGCGGTCGAGTTGCACAGCTGCACTTCGAGCAGCTCGATCGGGTCAATCTCGTGCACCCGCTGGCTCCAGCTGTTCTCCGGCGTGAGGTCCGGCACCAGGCCGCCAGCGTCGATCGCGGTGTTGGCGGCGATCCGGTCGGGGGTGGCCGACCGGCTGGTCAGGGCGAGGGCGGTCAGCGCGTGCGGGGTGATGGCGGGCGCGTCCGGCGCCGGGCCGGTCAGCGCCGCCACCGGGGTGTCGACCCCGGCGTGACCGAAGGTGACCAGTTCCGGCAGCGGGCCGGCCGGCAGCGGCGCGGACTCGGCGGAGACCAGGTGGGAGTACGCGCCGGGGCTGCGCCGTACCGTCTGGGCGGCGTTGTTGATCAGGATGTCCAGCGGGCCGTCGGCGGCGACCGCGTCGGCGAGCGCGACCACCTGGGCCGGGTCGCGCAGGTCGAGTCCGACGATCTTCAGCCGGTGCAGCCAGTCGCCGCTGTCCGGCATGGCGGTGAACCGGCGCACCGCGTCGTTCGGGAACCGGGTGGTGATCGTCGTGTGCGCGCCGTCGCGCAGCAGCCGCAGCGCGATATACATGCCGATCTTGGCCCGTCCGCCGGTGAGCAGCGCGCGGCGGCCGGTCAGGTCGGTCCGCGCGTCCCGGCGACTGCGGTTGAGCGCCGCGCACGGCGGGCAGAGCTGGTGGTAGAACGCGTCCACCTCGGTGTAACGCGCCTTGCAGATGTAGCAGGAGCGGGCCCGGCGCAGCGTACCGACCGTCGCGGCGGTCGTGGTGACCTTGAGCGGGATGCCCTGGGTCTCGTCGTCGATGCGGCCGGGCGCGCCGGTCGCCGTGGCGTTGGTCACCGCCTCGTCATGCGCGGTGATCGCGGCCCGCCGCTCCCGGCGTTTGCGCTGCTTGACGCCCTTGTACAGGCGCGCCGTCGCGCGCCGCACCCGGTCGACGTCGGGGTGGTCGGTCGGCAGGTCGTCCAGCTCAGCGAGGACGGCGAGGCAGATGTCCAGCCTCGCCGGGTCGATACCGTCGTGCGATGTCACCGGGGAACTGTACTCAACGACCAGCGGGCGGGTGCCAGTCCGCGTAGCGCGCCATCGAGCGCAGCGCCGCCCGTGGCGGGGTGAGGCGCATCACCGCGTTGCGCAGCGCGACCCCGAGCGGGTTGCGCAGTTGCTGCCCGGACCGGCCGATCCGGAGCGACGCCCGGGCGATCTGTTGTGTGCGCGGCCGGCGCTGCCGGTCGTAGCTGCTCAACGCGGCGTCCAGGTCCGGGTCGCCGGCGCAGGCCGAGCCCAGGACCACCGCGTCCTCGATCGCCTGGCACGCGCCCTGGCCCAGGTTCGGGGTCATCGCGTGTGCGGCGTCGCCCAGCAGCACGACCCGGCCCTTCACGTACGTGGGCAGGGGCGTACCGAGGTGGTAGATGTCGTTGCGCAGCACGGCGCCCGCCGGGGTGGCGGCCAACAGCGCCGGGATCGGCTCGTGCCAGGTCCCGAACCGGCTACGGACCTCCGCCAACTCGTCGGAGGCACGCTCGCCGGGTGGCGCGTTGACCGCGCCGAACCAGTACACGTCGTGATCGCCGATCGGCACCATCCCGAACTCCGCGCCCGGACCCCAGCTGATCGCCGTGGGCAGCGGACCATCCCACCGGGTGACCGCGCGCCACGCCGTCGAGCCGCTGTACACCGGCGGTGGCGCGTCGGGCCACAACGTGGACCGCACCACGCTGTTCAGCCCGTCGGCGCCGACCACCAGGTCTGCCCGCGCGGTGCTGCGTTCACCGCGATGCAGGTAATGCACGACCGGATCCGGGCCGACGTCCACCACCTCGGCACCGGTGAGCAGCGCCGACGGCGGCAGGGCGTCGTGCAGAATCCCGTGCAGGGTCGCCCGGTGGATGCCGAGCGCGGTGGTCCCCAGCAGGCGGGTCATCGCGGCCCCGTCAACCCGGGACAGCCAGCGGCCGGTCGAGGTACGGATGCCCCCCGGCGCCTCCGCGCGCCCCCGGGCCTGTACCGCGTCGGCCAGGCCCAGCGCGTCCAGTCCCCGCAGCGCGTTGGCCATCAGGGTGAGGCCGGCGCCGACCTCCCGGAGTTCGGGGGCGCGTTCCAGTACCGTGACCCGCCAGCCGGTGCGATGGAGGGCCAGCGCCGCGCTGAGGCCACCGATGCCGCCGCCCACGATGATCGCGCTACGGGTACTCACCTCGGTCATTATCTACATCGGAGGCTGGTCGGAGGTGCCCGTTCCACTCGCTCGATCGCCCGTGAACTGTGTTCAAGGGGCCGGGGGATCGTGGCAATCGTGGGGTGGCGGGTCTGGCTGGTATGGGTCCGGGCGTCGGCGCGGACGTCGTCGCCCACGGCCGCCCAGGCGCAGGCCAGGCAGAGCGCCGTATCGCGCGGTAGGGGCAGCGGCACCCGGCTTCCGGGAGCCGCCTGCCGACTGCGCCGCATCGTCACCAGCGTCGGCATCGGCTGCGTCGTCGCCGGCTGCACTGTCACTGGAAGTGGCCGGCGCGGTTGAGGCTCGCCCAGGGGGCGCGGCTGCCGGCGGCGGCGAGCAGGCCGACCATAGCGAGCCGGCGGGGAGGACACGGCCACGGGCGGAAGACGTCCCGGCAGGCGCCCGCCTGGCAGAACCGGTCCACGGCGGGGCGATGATCGGTCCAGACCTGATAGCTCAGGCGCCACAGCAGCGGGTCGGCACCCCGAGGGGGTTGAGCCGGCGGGTTCTCCCGGTCGAACTCCACTCGCATGGTCGTCCCTTCTGTGGTCATGCCGTTGGAGGGGGCGGCGAGCTGTCATCGCCGTAGATCGCGGTGGGTGGGCTGGTGCTGATCTCCAGCCCGCCGCCCCACGTCACCCGCTACCGCCTGTCGATCAGAACGGCACCGGGGACACCGTGCTCTCAGGAGACCTCACCAACAGCGAACTCAGGACCATGTGAAACCCCATGTGAAAGCGCCCGCGAGGTACCCGGGCGCGTGGGGCCGCCGGTAACGTCGATAACGCCCTGGTAGGGGAGGAGGCGGAAGTGAACGAGCCGAACGACGCCCTCGCTGTTCTGATTCTCCAAGCCGGCTTCTCGTGGGCCGGGCTCGCGCGGCGCGTGAACCACCTCGGTGCCAACGACGGGTTTGCGTTCAGGTACGACTACACGTCCGTCCACCGCTGGGTGAAGCGAGGGGAACGACCACGGTCCCCGGTACCCACGCTGATCGCCAGAGCCCTGTCGGAGAAGCTCGGACGCCGCATCAGCCCCTCAGACTTCGGTATGACAGAGGAAGAAACTCTCGCAGCACGCGGATTGGAGTACCCGGAGAGCCCACGAACGACGATCGACACGATCATCGACCTCGGGAGAGCTGACATGAAGCGTCGAAGCATCATCAAAGCGCCGTTCGTGCTCGCGGCGCTTGGCACACCGAGTCGCGACTGGCTGCTCGCCACACTGGACGGGACCACGACCGAGCGTGGACCCCGGCAGGTGGGCATGAGGCAGGTGGCCGGCATCCGGGACATGTTCGCGCTCTTCCAGGAGATGGACGTGATGCGGGGCGGCGGACACGCGCGAACCGCTCTCGTCGAATACATGAACAGCTACGTCTTCCCGTTGCTGAAGCGCGATCACGAGGAGCGTGTCCAGCGCGCCCTCTATGAAGCGGCGGCGGAACAGGCGTACCTGGTCGGTTGGATGGCCTACGACGACGGTGAACACGGCCTCGCGCAGCGGTACTTGATCCAGTCTCTGCGCCTGGCCCAGGCGTCCGACAACGCGGCCCTCGGCGCCCACGTCCTGGCCGGCATGTCCGACCAGGCGAACCTGTTGGGCCACCCGCACGAGGCGCTCATGCTCGCTCGTGCTGGACGACGTGGCATCGCCGAGACTGACTCACCGGCCTGCCTGGCCGACCTTCACATCCTCGAAGGTCGCGCGCTCGCCGCACTCGGCGAGGCGAGGGCCGCAGCCGTAGCGGTTGCCGAGGCCGAGCGGGTCTTCGCCCGCGTCGATCACGAGAACGAGCCGGTCTGGGCGCGGTTCATCGATGTTTCGTACCTGTTCGGCGAAGCGGCGCACTGCTTCCGGGATCTGGGTGATGCATCGCAGATCGAGCGGTTCGCGGGCGAGTCCACTGAGGGTGCCCGCAAGCAGGGGCGCGCACGGCGGGGTGCGCTCAGCCATGCCGCGCTTGCGATCGGGGACCTGGAGCGCCGGAACGTGGAGGGGGCCGCAACCAGGAGCCTGGAGGTCGTTGAACTGGCGGCCTCGGTGAACTCGTCCCGGTGCATAGAAACGGTCCGCGACCTCCAGCGGCGGCTCCGTCCCTACGCCGATGTGGAAGAGGTACAGCGGTTCAACGCCCGCGCCGGAGAACTGCTCGGATTGGCGGCTTAGCCCAGCCGCGCCCATTTGCGACGGAGCGCCGACCATGGGACGCACCGAGTACCTCAACGACCCGAACGCCCCGAAACCCAACACCCTCGTCCCCGCCTGCGGCACCCTGGCCGTCAATGAGCGCGGCGAGATCCTGCTGCAACGCCGGCGCGACACCGGCCAGTGGGCGCTGCCGATGGGTAAGCAGGAATTGGGTGAGACGCCAAGTCAGTGCGCGATCCGGGAGACGCTTGAGGAGACCGGCGTCCTGGTTGAGATCACCGGCCTGGTCGGCATCTACTCCGACCCCGGCCACATCGTCGCCTACACCGACGGCGAGGTCCGCCAGGAGTACGAGGTCACGCTGCTGGCCCGCCCGGTCAGCGGCACCCCAGCAGCCAACGACGAGGCCAGCGAGGCGGCCTGGGTCCACCCGGACCACCTGGGGAAGTTGGATATCCACCCGACCATGCGCCGGCAGATCGACGACTACCTGACCAACCGGGCACCACACGTGGACTAAGCAGCTTGCCGGAAGTTATGTCCGTAACTCGCCCAGGTTGAGGCGGCTACCAACGTGAAGACCTCGCCGGGGTTTGCATTGGGTTACCACACACCAACTGCATCCCGACGAGGCCACGGCCAGTATGCGCCCGGCGCACGTGTACGCCAACCTGTCCGACGACGACTACGACCAACTCCTGCACGCGCTGCACCACCAGTGGCGCACCGCCACCCGGGCGGTGATGGTGCTGCTGTCAGCGACCGGCATGACCGCCACCGAGATCGGCGCGCTGCTGCACTACGACCCGGCCACCGTGCGCCGCTGGATCACCCGCCACCACGCCGAGGGCCTGGCCGGGCTGGCCGACCGACCCCGCAGCGGCCGACCGCGCCTGGGCAGCCCGCGCATCGGCGAGCGCATCCGTCGACTGCTGGCCTAGCCCAAGGCGTGGACCACGCCACGGATCTGGCGCGCCCTCGGATACCCGGCAATCAGCCTGCGTACCTGCTACCGCCGCATCCGCGAACAAGCGGCCTGGCGACGGCCGAGGCTGATCGCCAAGGGCGACCCCGACCACGACACCATCTGCGCCGCGATCCGCACCCAGATCACCGCGCTACCGGCCGGGTCGGTCGTGCTCGCCGAAGACGAAACCCACCTCGACCTGCTCGCTCGCATCCGCGCCTGCTGGACCCTGCGCGGACGCCGGCATCAGGTGCCCACCCCGGGCAGCAACCGCCGGCGCAGCCTGTTCGGCGCGATCAACCTGACCACCGGCCGCTTCCACTACCTGATCTCCCGCAAGGCCGTCTCCGCGGTGTTCTGCCAGTTCCTGTCCACGCTGCTGGCCGCCTACCCCGACGCGCCGATCATCGCCGTGATCTGCGGCAACGCCACCATCCACCACAGCGGCATCACGCAACGGTGGCTGGCCGCCCACCCCCGCCTGCTGCTACTCCAAGGCGCCCGCTACAGCCCACAGGACAACCCCGTCGAGCGCATCTGGGCCGCGCTCAAGACCTGGATCGCCAACACCGCCCCAGCCACCATGGCCGACCGCATCCGCCAGGCCACGCCTACTTCCGCACCGCACCCCCGATCAGATGCTGATCACCGCCGCGCCCTGGAGCTCACCCTGGCTGCCCGACGGTTACGGACAAGACTTCCGGCCAGCCGCTTAGCTAGGAGGACCCGGCCTTCGGGACGCCAAATGATCGTGCAAAAAGTCGAATGTGCAACAGACTTGACGGCTATCCGTCACGGCGACAGCCGATTGGCGGGCACGCCTACGTCGGCGGGCGCCTGTTCCATTACCGTGTGGCGATGCGCACTCGCCGGTTGACGTACGCGGACGCCGTGCAGATTCTCGACAGCAAGCAGAGTCCCATCGCCACGATGATCGGCCGAGTCGCTGCAGCCGTGGCAACCGGCGGCACCCTCGTCACGGCCGGCGCGCTCGACTTCTTCGCCTCTCGTGACGAGTTCGTGAAGTGGGGCCGCCACGTCGGTGCCGACCTTGGTGATCGGATCCGCGGTCTCCGCCGATTCGACCGGACCGAGCGGCTCACCGCCGCCCATGCCGTTCTTGTGGTCACGTCGTTCTTCGAGACCTTCGACGAGTACCTCGAACGGAGATCGCCCAACGTGCTGCGAATGCTCAACCTGAACCAGACAGAACAGGTGGCCATCACAGCCGGAGAATGGCCGGGGGAGTCCTACACCAAAATGGTGGCCGCCCTGGTGGACAGCGAACTACCCATGCCGACCTCGTACCGACCCTTCGAGACGGTGTGTGCCGAGCTTCAGACCGACTATGCAAACCTGCTCCACCGGACCGTGGCGTTCGTCAATGAGCTGCAGCCCGTCGACGACGACCTGCGGCCCGTCGCACGTTGGTCGCCCGGCCTCCCTTCGGCGATCCACGAGGACGTCCCGCCAGCAGCTGTCCGGCGCTACGTCGACGGATACCGCGCGTTGATGGCGCAGGTGCCCGAGTTCGCCATGTGGGCGGTGGGCATCGATCACGGCGCCACGCGGGACATCGTGCGCACCTCGATCGCGGATGTCCTCGACCGATTGGCGATGCTGGACACCGGCATGCGTGGCATCGACGCACTGCTCGCCCGGTTGGCCAACGACACCCCGGTCAAGGCCACCCGCGCCGGACTCGCCGCTCGCTACCGCGCCCACCTCGACCGGCAGATCCTGGCGACGTCCGGGTCGCCGACCCACGTCAACCTGCCGACGCTCGAGGATGGCTATGTCAATCCGCGCGGCCGGATCGCGACGGCCGAGCGGGCCGACCTGCCCGCCACGGAGACGTGGTGGCGGGACAAGCCACTCTTCGATGACCTCCAACAGTTCATCGTCGGGTGGTTGACCAGCGCCGAAGCGGTAACCACTCCACTGATCGTGCTCGGCCAGCCCGGCTCGGGCAAATCTCTGCTCACCCGCATCCTCAGCGCGCGCCTGCCCACTGCCGACTTCCTTGCGGTACGCGTGGAGTTGCGCAACGTCCCAGCGGACGCTCCGGTCCAGGTGCAGGTCGAAGAGGCGCTCTATCAGGAGGTCGGGGAGCGGATCAGCTGGCCCGAGCTCGTCCGGCATGCCGGCGACGCACTACCGGTGATCTTCCTCGACGGCTTCGACGAGCTGTTGCAGGCCACCGGGATGAACCGGGCCGACTACCTTGAGCAGGTACAGGCTTTCCAACTGCGGGAGGCCGAACTCGGCCGACAAGTGGCCGTGGTCTTGACGAGCCGCACGGTGGTCGCCGATCGCGCCCGATTTCCGCATGGGACGGCTGTCGTACGGCTGGAGCCGTTCGACGAGCGGCAGGTGCATACCTGGTTGGGCGTTTGGAACCGCGCCAATGAGGCCGGTCTGGCCGCGCGAGGGCTGCGGCCGTTGGACGCCGTGACCGTTCTTCGTCATCGGGAGATCGCCACGCAGCCATTGCTCCTGCTGCTGCTCGCGCTCTATGACGCCGGCGACAACGCCTTGCAGTGCGCCGGCACTGGCCTCGGGCGGGTCGAGTTGTACGAGCGGCTGTTCGACGACTTCGCTGGTCGCGAAGTCGACAAGCACGCACTATGGCAATCCGTGCAGCAGCGCCGCGCCGCCATGGACGCGGAGCTGCGCCGGCTCAGTGCCGCCGCAGTAGCGATGCTCAACCGCGCTGGCGACGTGATCACCGAGGCGGAACTGGACCTCGACCTGCCGCACCTGCTCCGACCAGGCGACTTCACAGTCGCCTCGTCCGGCGGTCCGAGTCGGGCGTTGACCGCTGGGCAGCTCCTCGTCGGACGCTTCTTCTTCATCCACGAGTCCCGGGCGGTCCGGGACACTGGCGACCCCGAGAAGAGCTTCGAGTTCCTCCACGCGACGTTCGGCGAGTTTCTGGCTGCGCAGGCGTTCGTCGACGCGTTGGTCGACCTGGCGGCCGAGCGTGAGCATCAGCTCAGGCGCGACCAGCTCAGCTATGACGCGGGCTACTTCTACGCCATCGCCTCGTTCGTCACCGTCATGCGGCGCACCCCAGTCCAGGACTTCTGCCAGGGGTTGCTTGCCCGGCTACCGGCCGATGAGCGCAACCGATGCCGCGACCTCGTCCTAGACCTGCTGCCCAAGGCTGCCTTTCCTCAGACCACGTGGTCGCATCAGGAGTATCAGCCGCACCGGAGACCGTTCGCGGCACGGCAGGCAACGTTCACGGCTACCCTGGTGTGGTTTGCGGTTGCGCTCTCCAACGGCCCCGTCAACGCGGGTGAGTTGGTCGGTGAGCCGGCTGCGGCGGCATGGCGGCAACAGGCCCTGCTGTGGCACAGCCAGCTTGAGCCCGAGGATCGGCAGAGAATCTGGCAGACCTTCCGGGTCTCCTGGAGTGACGAGACAGGCGACCTCCTCCAGGTTGCCTTGGAGGACGGTTCGGACGTCTCGCTGCACCGTTCCCTGCCATGGCCGCCCGACGACCCAATCTCCCATGTGACATCGGCTCGTCAGCAGAACTTCGATCTTGTGGTGCCGCACGACACGCGGTTCGGCCGTGTATTGCGGCGATCGGCATTCGTGCAGACGTCGATTGACGCCCGGGAGTACCTCTACGCGCTCGCGCCGTATGTGCGCGAGGCGGGCGACGTGAGCTGGGCGGACGAGTACGTCGGCCTGACGGACGCCACATTTCTCCAGCATCTGCTTCTGGGGCAGGAGTCGTCGGATATCGCCCGGACAGAGAATTTGATTACAATGATGCAATCTCAGCTGCCCCCTCACTTCAAGGAAATCCTGCTGCTCCGGGCAATGTTGGAGGGAGGGGGGAGACGCGCGTGGATCTTCAAAATCTTCACACCTTCCGAACGACTCGATGTGCTAGGTGGCCTTTCCCGGCTGATCGCCAGTACCACAATGTTGGCGATAGCGGCCGAGTCTGACGGTCATGATGACGTCGCACGGAAACAACTTCAGCCGTTGTTGAACGCCACCACGGGCCTTCAGTCCCAACTCAGGCGGCAACTCGGTCAGGCGCGGGATTAGACACCGGGCCGGCTTGCCGATCAGCAGTCAGTGAAGGGGGACGTCCAATGGCGGTGGGTTGGGTGACTAGCTGAGTGACGACGGGGACGAACATCGGCGAACGGCCACGGACGTTAGTGGACTGTTCCGGCAGCTCAATCCCCTGAAAGCCGCAGGTCAAGCGACCGTGATGGTTGCCTGGGGGTCAAAGAGTCCGTCGGGCGATCTGCCTACTCGGCGACGAACACTCCCACGCCGGGCAGCGTCTCCGTCATCCCCTTGATCCGTAGTACTTGCATGGCACGGTCGATCACCGGTTCGGTAACGCCGTAGTGCTCGATCAGTTCGCGCCGGCTGGGCAGCTTGGAGCCGGGCGGAAACTCTCCGGACGAGATGCGCGCAGCAAGGTCGTCAGCGATCTGTTCGTAGCGGTAACGCGGCGGCACGGTGTTCCCCTCGGTTGGCATCACGAGTAGACCACCTACGCCGAGCCCTTGACTACCCAACGCTACCCATGGGAGGTTGCCTTACGAGGTCGATCCCTTCGGTTGGCGCTGTCGGGTCGCACTCGTCGGCGTGGATGTCCGGACGGGTCCTCGCGTTCGGGCATCCACGCCTCTACCAGCTGCGGTAATCGAACGAGGGGATCGCATGACGGGACTGCCGTACGACCCGACTGATCCACCGCTCGACCCGCCCGCCGAGTGCCGACACGAACTGATGTGGCGGCTCGCGCGAGCGCTGTGGGAGGCGCATGAGGCCAGCGCGGACCGGTTCTGCCTCGTCGGAGCCTGCCAGCGCGGGCACTACCTGCATCCGTGCCGGCCGGCTCAACTCGCCCAGGACGGCATGCGGACCGCGTGTCTGCCGTCGTGCGCCCCACGTGCGGTGGGGGAGTGACCGTGGCCAGCGTCTACCTGTCGCAGGCTTTCGCCGAGTACGCCAGGGCTCAGGTCGCCTACGCCGAGGCGATGCTCGCCGACCACGTACTCGACGGCTGCGGACTGTGCCGGTGCGGGCGAGTCCACCCGTGTGACGCGCGCCGCCACTGGCAGCAAATGAGGTCCCACTACCTGACCTGCCTGGACGATCTTGTCCAGGAAGCTCAGTTGGTCCGTCCGTATGTCACCTCTGACGAACAACGCCGGCCGCACCCATGAGGATCGCTAGCCAGGGCCGAGTTGAATGGCCTCAGGCCATGATCGGAAGCCGGTGGGTCCAGGGCTATCGACCGTCGGGTGAGGAGCCGAGGCACCAGGCGTACAGCAGCGGAGTACAGCAACCGTGCCGGCCCCATCCGGCCGCGACGTACCCCGACAAGCCCCGTGACCTCGGACGACGCCGCATCCGACCGCTACGCCGGTAGTTCGCATCGAGGGGGTCAGGGGTTCAAATCCCCTCAGCTCCAGCAGCGGTCAAGCGCACCGCATGTGGACCAGCTGTACCCAGCGTGCTCAGAACCGGGCGAAGGACCGGATCGGCGCGCGTGGCCCGTACTTCGGGGCGGCGATGCCGGCCGCCACGATCAGCTTGCACACCCGTCCCCGATGCCCCCGGAACGGCTCCAGCAGTTCCAGCATCCGCCGGTCGTCGGCGCGTGGCTCGCCCGCGAGCGCCCAGGCGACGAAGTTCGGCAGGTGGTAGTCGCCGACGCTGACCGCGTCCGGGTCGCCGTGCGAGGCGCGTACCACCTCGGCGGCCGTCCACGGGCCGATGCCCGGCAGCGACACCAGCCGCCGCACGGCGTCGGCGACGTCCGTGGCCCGTTCCAGCGCGGCGGCCCGGTCGGCGGCCCGGCGCAGCGTGTCCGCCCGGCGCTGCTCGATCCCGAACGGATGGAACACGTAGTACGGGGTCGCGGCGATCGCGCCGGCTGACGGCGGGACGGTCATGTCCGGCGCGCCCGGGGCCGGCTCGCCGAAGTGGCGCAGCAGCGCCCGGTACGACCGGAACGCCTCCTGGTAGGTGACCTTCTGGCCGAGGATCGCCGGGATCAGGTGGTGGAAGATCCGGCCGCTGGCCGGCAGGCGGCGGCCCCGGTGCACCCGGGCCAGCCGGCGGACCAGCTCGTGGCGTCCGGACACGGCGGCGAAGCCGTCGAGGTCGTCGCGCAGGCCCGTGATCGCGTCGGCGCGTTCGAGCAGCCAGGCGGCCCCGGCGCCGAAGGCCTGCGCGGTCAGCGTGTTCCCGTCGCGGGTCAGGTGCAGCGTCCCCGGCCCGTCGGGGGTACGGGTCACCCACCACGCCTCGCGGCTGCCGGCCCGTACGGTCGGGTCGTTACGGATCACCGCGAGGCCGCTGAGCGTCCCGGCCAGGTCGTAGTGTTCGTCGACGTCGAGCCGGCGGACCGCGGTGGCGGCGGTCACGGCACCGCGGCGATCCGGCGGGACGCCATGGTCAGGGCCCGGTTGAGCAGCCGGGCGTCGCCCAGCATCGAGCGCAGCCGCCGTTCCAGACCGGCGATCGGGACCAGGTTCTGCGGCGCCCGGGGGTCCTTGTACGGGGTGGAGGCGAACCGGGGCAGCGTCACCACGGACCGGTCGGCCAGGGCCACGGCCTCGGCCTCGGACAGTTCGGCGGCGCACTCGATCCGGACGATCCCCGCCCACGGCGCCCGCGACGGCGTCGGCAGCCGCAGGTACCAGGCGTAGCGGTGCCAGGTCGTCCCGAGGTGGAACACCGGCGTGCGGTCCTCCGGCCGCAGCGCCGTGACCACGGCGGTCAGCGTGGCCGGCAGGTACTCCACCCGGTGGGTCTTGACGTACCCGAGCGCGCGGGGCAGGTGCTGGCGACCGCGCAGCGGGCCGTCGACCACCAGCAGGTCGTCGTCGCTGCGGCTCTCGCCGGACACGGCGGCCTCCAACGCGGCGAGCTGGGCCTGCACACCCCCGGCCAGGGTGGCCTGGTCGTCGCGGCCCATCTGGTGCGCGGTGTACCGGACCGTACCGGCCGCGACGTCGGTCGCCGACGGGCTGGAGGTGAACAGTCCCCGCCGGACCTGGGCGCCGGCCACCTCGGCGGCGCCCCGGTCGAGGTCGCAGCGCACCACGCCGGCCGCGTACGAGGCGGCCAGCCCGCGGTGCGGTACGCCGTCGTCACCGGTAACCCAGACGCCGGCGTCGATGCGGCGTACTCCGTCGACGAGCAGGACGGTCGACGGGCTGCGCAGGCCGGCCTGGGCCGGTACCGGCCGCCAGTCCGCCGCCGGTACCTCGACATCCGCGTCGACCTGGGCGGAACTGGGGGAGGCCGGCCCGCCGTCCCCGGCGTCGAAGGACGCGCCGTAGCCGGGGTCCCATCCGTCGACGTCCAGCTTCATGACCGCCTCCATGATCGGCACAATTTCCGGGACGTTGTTGCCTCAGCGGGGTGGCGTGACCACGACTTCCGGGACGTTGTGACGATCATGGGGTTCACAGGCCGACCCTCTCGACGTGCGCGGTACGGGCGTCCTTGCGGACCTCGAACCGCACCGGGATCCGTTCGGCGAGCGCGGTCACGTGGGTGACCACCCCGACCATACGGTCGCCGCGCGCGGCCAGGTTCTCCAGCGTCGCGGTGACGGTGTCCAGCGTGGCGGCGTCCAGGGTGCCGAAGCCCTCGTCGAGCACGATCGACTCCAGGCTGGCCGCCGTCGTGGACAGCCCGGCGAGCTGCTCGGACAACGACAGCGCCAGCGCCAGCGAGGCCTGGAACGTCTCGCCGCCGCTCAAGGTCCGGACCGCCCGGCGCAGGCCGGCGTCGTGGTGGTCGACGACGAAGAACTCGCCCTTGTCGTGGCCGAGGTCGTACTGCCCGCCCGACAGCTCCCGCAGGATCTCCGAGGCCCCGTCGACCAGCGAGTCGAGGGCCTCCTCGAGCAGCCAGCGCTCGAAGTTGTTGGCCCGCAGGTGGGTGGACAGGGCGCGGGCCACCTGTGACTCGCGCTCGTGCGCGGCGCGCTGCTCACGCAGCCGGGCGGCGTCGGCGCGGCGCTCCTCGACCCGGCGCAGCGCCGCCTCCGCCCGCTCGACGGCCACCGCGGCGGCCCTGGCCGGGTCGTCGGTCGACGCGGCCAGGCCGGCGGCGGTGAACAGCGCCCCGATGCGGCTGCGGACCGACGCGGTGGCCCGCTCGGCGTCGGCCACGGAGGCGGCGGCCGCCTCCCGGGCCTCGCGCCGCCGCAGCAACTCCGCGGCGGTCCAGTCGGCGAGGGCGGTCCACGCGCCGGCCAGGTCCTCGCGGTCGGCCGGGGGCGGGCCGAGCCGGGCCAGGTCGTCGCGTACCCGGTCGAACTCGCGCCACGCCGTGCGTACCTTCTCTTCGGCGCGGGTGGCGGCGGCGGTGGTGCCCCGGTGCTCCTCGCGGGCGGCGCGGACCGCGGCGGCGGCCTCGTCCAGGCGCCGGGCCAGCGCGGCGATCGCGGCCAGTTCCCGCTCGATCGTGGCCGGGTCCGGGGCGTCGGCGAGCCGGCCGTCCAGCTCGGCCAGGCGGGCGGTCACCTGCTCGGCCCGGGCCCGGGCCGCGGCGAGGGTACGGTCGAGGTCGCGTACCGCGCTGTCGCGCTGCTTGACCACCTCGTCGGCGTCGTTGGCGGCCTTGCGTGCCTGCTGTCCGGCGGCCTTCGCGGCCTCGGCCGCCGAGCCGCGGACGGCTTTCGGCAGCTTCGCGACACTCTGCTCGCAGACCGGGCAGGCGTCGCCGACGCGCAGGTGCGGGCGGAGCGCGGCGGCGGCGTCCGCCGTCTGCGCCGCTTCGTACGCCTCGAACGCCTCCTGCAGCGTGGCGTTCGCCTTCGCGGCGGCGGCCTGTGCCTTGTCCAGGGCGGCCACCGCCCGCGCGTGTTCGGCCTCGGCGTCCGCGACCGTGTCGGCGAGCCGGGCGGCGTCGCCGGCCAGCCGGGCCCGCTCGGCGTGGGCGTCCAGCAGGCGGCGCAGCGCCGCCTCGTCCCCGGCGGCGGCCAGTTCCCCGCGCAGTTTCTCCTCGCGCTCCTCGGCCGTGGTCACCGCGACCGCCGCGCCGGCCACCGCGGCGCGGGCGGCCGCCGCGTCGTCGGCGACCCCGGCGACGCCCGCCGGCATGCGCACGGCGGCCAGCCTGGCGATCTCGGTGTCCAGCCCGGCGAGGGTCTCCCGCGCGGCGAGGGCGTCGCGGTGGGCCCGGTCCAGTTCGGGTACCACGGCGTCGACGTCCGCGGCGAGGGTGCGCAGCACGTCGACCCGGGAATGGGCGGCGGCCAGCGCGGCGTCGTCGGCGTCGGTGAGCCCGGCCAGCAGCCCGTCGCAGGCCTTCATCTGCGCCTCGGCCGCGGTCACCAGGCCGTTCGCCCGCTCCCGGATCTGCCCGTACACGTCCAGGCCGAGCAGGTTGACCAGGATTTTCTGCCGCTCGGCCGGCTTGGCGTGCAGGAACGCGGCGAAGTCGCCCTGCGGCAGGATGACGCACTTGGTGAACTGCTCGTACGGCAGTCCGATGATCTCCTGTACCGCGTCGTCCACCTCGGACGGCGTACCGGCCACGACCTCACCGAGGTCCTGCGCGGACAGGCCGGTGTCGAAGCGGGTCAGGTCGAAGCCGGCCGGCAGCAGCTCCATCGCGGCCGCCTTGGTCGCGACGCTGCCCTTGCCGTCACGGCGGACCACCCGGGTGAGCACGTACCGCGCCCCGGCCGACTCGAAGACCAGCCGTACCCGCGCCTCGGTGCACGAGGGCGCGAGCGCGTTGGCGATGGCGCGCCGGTCACCCCAGCGGGGCACGGTGCCGTACAGCGCGAAGCAGATCGCGTCGAGGATGGTCGACTTGCCCGAACCGGTCGGCCCGACCAGCGCGAAGAAGTCGGCGTCGGTGAAGTCGACGCAGGTCGGCTCGCGGAAGACCGTGAACCCGGCGAGGTCCAGCCGCAGCGGCCTCATGAGTGCGACACCTCCCCGTGCAACTGGTTGAACAGGTCGACGGTCGCCGGGTCGACGTGCCCCTTCTGGGACAGGTAGTCGGCGAACAGTTCGCCGGGGGAGCGGCCGGTGCGCTGGACCCGGGTACGGTCCGCGCCGGCCTCCGGGAGCATCCGCGGGTCGATGCGGACCTCCAGCGCCCGGGGCAGCAGCGCCTGCACCTCCTCGCGCAGGCCGGCGCGGGGCGCCTCGGCGACGTACACCCGCAGCCAGGCGTCGGCGACGTCGCCCGACGCCTCGGCGAGCGCGGCCAGTTGGTCGAGCGAGCCGCGTACGGTGCGCAGCGCGGTCGGGCCGGTGATCGGCACCTCGCGGACCTTCGCGGTGGTCGTCACGGTGACGTCGACGACCGACACCGAGGAGAGGTTCTCCTCCTCGCCGAAGTCGACCGCCAGTGGACTGCCGCAGTAGCGCACCGGTGCCGGGCCGGGTACCTGCTGGGCGCGGTGCAGGTGGCCGAGGGCCACGTAGTGCGCGGAGCCGGGGAAGACCGTCGCGGGCACCGCGTACCCCATGATCGTGTGGGCCTCGCGTTCGCCGCCGCCCATCGTCGCGCCGACCACGGTGAGGTGGGTGGTGACCAGGTTGACGGTGTCGACGCCGAACCCTTCGGCGAGCCGGGCGATCAGCCGGGCGACATGGTCGGCGTAGGTCTGGGTCGCCTCGGCGGCGGTCAGGTCGAACAGTTCGCCCGCGCGGACCGCGTACCGCTGGGACAGGAACGGCAGCGCGACCAGCCGCCACTCCTCGCCGTCGCGGGTACGCCCGGTGATCAGGTGGTCGGCGGGTCCCCGGACCGAGCCGCGCAGCGTGATGCCGGCGGCCTCGGCCCAGGCGCGCAGCGCGTCCAGGGCCGGCCCGTTGTCGTGGTTGCCGCCGATGGCCACCACGTCGGCGCCAGTGGCCCGCAGCGCGGACAGCGCCCGGATGACGATCCGGGTGGCCTCGGCCGTCGGGGTCGCGGTGTCGTACAGGTCGCCGGCCACGAGTACCAGGTCGGGCCGCTCGGCCTTGGCGACCTCCACGACGCCGGCGAGCGCCTTCACCTGATCGTCCACCCTGGACTGTCCCTTGAGTACCTTCCCGACGTGCCAGTCGGAGGTGTGCAGGATCTTCACGACCGTCCCTCCGGCGACCGTCCCTCCGGCGACCGGCCCCTTGATCGACGCAACTTGCCGGAAGTCGTGGTCATGGCGGCCCCCGGAGACCACAACTTCCCGGAAGTTGTGTCGATCAAGGGGGCGGTCAAGGGGGCGGTCAGGGTGGCGGTCAAGGGGGCGGTCAGGGGGGCGGTCAAGGGGGCGATCAGGGGGGTGGTCAAGAGGGTGGTCAAGGGGTCCTCCTCTAGAACGGGATGTCGTCGTCTAGAACGGGATGTCGTCGTCCATACCGTTGACCGACGCGCCGACGACCGCGAACGGGTCGCTCGCCTGGACGATCGAGCGCAGCGTGGCGTTCGGCGGGGAGCCCGCCTCCGACGGGCGGGTCGCCCAGGACGGGAACGGGAACTCCACGCAGAGCGGTACCGGGATCTCCGGCTGCGCCACGAACATCGTGCCCGGCTTGGCCAGCAGTGCGCGCTGGCGCTGCGCGGGCGGCAGGAACCCGTACTCCGGCCGGGACGCCTCGGCCGGGTCGAGTCGGCCGACCACCCGGATGGCGGAGTTGGAGACGATCCGCCGCTCCACCTCGCTCGCGGTCTGCTGCGCGCCGATGAGGACCACGCCCAGCGAGCGGCCCCGCTCGGCGATGTCGAGCAGCACCTCCTTGATCGGGCTGGACCCCTCGCGTGGCGCGTACTTGTTCAGCTCGTCGAGCACCACGAAGAGCAGGGGCTTCGCCGTGCCGGCCTTCTCCTTGCGCTCGAACTCGCTCTTGAGCGTCACGCCGACCACGAAGCGCTGCGCCCGGTCGGGCAGGTTGTGCAGGTCGACCACGGTCACCTGGGCGCTCTCGGCGGTGTTGATCGAGTGCGGGCGGCGCACCGCCAGGTCACCACGGATCAGCCGGGCCAGGTCCTTCTTGCTGCCGATGAGCCGGCGGGCGAACGCGTTGACCGTACCGAGGCCGACCGCGCTGCCGGCCCACAGCCCGCGGGTGGCGTCGTCGTTGAGCTGGTTGACGATGTGGTCGACGAGTTCGGCGTAGCCGCCGATCCGGACGCCGTCGACCGTGACCCCGCCGTCGGCGGGCACCGCGACCCGGGCCAGGTGGGCGGTCACCGCGTGGACCACCATCGTGTACTGCTGGCGCTCGTCGTCGGCGTCGGCGAACACGAACGGCAGCAGCCGGTTCTCGCAGAACTCGGCGAGGGTCCAGTAGAAGCTGTCGACGCCGGTCATCCGGCTGCTGACGTCGGGCGTGCCGGACGAGTCGCCGGCCCGTGGTGGGGCGTACACCCGCACGTCCGGGAACGGCCCGGCGGTCAGACCGAGCTTGTTGTAGGCGTCGATGGTCGTCTCGTCGAGCCGGGTGTTGGGGTGGTCGAGGAAGAGCAGGTCCTCGCCCTTGACGTTGAAGATCAGGGCCCGGGAGTTGGCCGACTCGCCGCCACCGCCGAGCGCGCCGCAGCGGAACACCGAGTACAGCAGGAACGTCGCGAAGCTGGTCTTGGTCGCCACGCCGGAGATGCCGGAGATCGACACGTGCGCGCCGCGGCTGCCGTCGAGGAAGTCGGCGTTGAGGTAGACCGGTGCGCCGTCGCGGCCGAAGCCCATCGGCACCTTGCGTTGCATGTTGTCGAAGTACAGCGCGCTGGCCCGGGCGTCGCCCTCGGCCCGGTGCACGATCGCGCCGGGCGCCGGCGGCACGTACACCTCGGGCTGTACCCGGGTGGTGGTGATCTCGGCGGCCTCCTGGACCTGCGCCGGCAGGGTGCCGTCGGCGATGGCGAACACGTCGGAGTCGAACTGGGCGCCCTCGTGGCGGGCCCGTACCGCGGTCACCACCCCGGCGATCGTCACCGTCGTGCCGTCGGGAAGCTCGCGGTTGGTCACGACGACGTCGTCGAGTTGCAGGTAGGCCTCCGGTGCCACGGCGACCCAGAACGTCAGGGGCGTGGCGTCGGCGGTGCCGAGCACCCGGCCCACCGGGTCGCTCATCGGGTGCTCTCCACTCGGAGACCCGGACCCGGCCGCCCGCCCGGTTCCCGCCGTCGCATCGACCTGTCCAGCCGCGTGCGTCGCGTCACGCCGCCCCCTCCCTGCCGTACCTTCTGGGCATCCTGCCCCACGGATGGCACGCATGTTCGTACACCACGCCCGTGTCCGCGACTCGTCACGACATCGAATCGGGTCAAAGTACGCGGTTACCCCAACGGGGACGGCTGTCCAAGGTACTCGGGCGTTGCCGATCGCTCGCCACGGGCGTCACCCGTCCGGGGCGGTACGAGGGTCGGTTCGGGGGGATTCGTCAGCGTGGGACCGCTCCCGGGCCGGGCCGGTGGCCGGAGTCGTCGGTCACTCGCCGGCCGGGCCGGTGACCGGAGGGGTCGGTTCGGTGGTCCGGTGCTGGCAGTCGCACCACGACCGCCCTGGGCAGTCCTCGTGGTGCTGTTCCCGGCAGGCCTGACAGATCACACCCCCAGCGTGCGCCCGCCCCCGGGCACGGTCAACAATGGCGGCACGATGACCCGCCGAGTCTTCCAACTGCGCGTGACGCTCGAGGACGTGGCACCTCCGGTGTGGCGGCAGGTACTCGTGCCCGCCGCCTACACCCTCGACCGGGTACATCGGGTGATCCAGTTCGCGATGGGCTGGCAGGACTGCCACCTGCACTCCTTCGAGATCGACGGAGAGCAGTACGGCGAACCGGATCCCGGCGGGGAACTGCCGATGCACGACGAGATGGAGTACCGCCTCGACGACGTCACCGGGCCGGGTTGCCGGTTCGGCTACGTGTACGACTTCGGCGACTGGTGGGAGCACGAGGTCGTGGTCGAGGACGTCCTCGCCGCGGACCCGCGGGTGCGCTACCCGGTGTGCGTGACCGGGGAGCGGGGCTGCCCGCCGGAGGACGTGGGCGGCCCGGAGGGGTACGCGGAGTTCGTCGCCGCCCTCGGCGACACCCGCCATCCCCGGCACGCCGCGATGGGGGAGTGGATCGGGCGCGTCTACGACCCGGAGGACTTCGACCCCGACCGGGCCACCACGCTGCTGCGGAGGCTCACCTGACGCCACCGGCTCCGCCTGACCGGAACGCCGGGCGCCGTACCCTCCGAAATCGTGACCTCGCCCTAGGTCTGAACCCGCGCCGCCGGGGAAGTTGCGATCGTCACAGCTGGTGGGTTTCCCGGTGTCGACACCGCCGCGCAACAGGACGGAAACGCGCGACCAGCACCCTTGAGCCAGTCGTCATACGACGGACGGAGGATGAGTGTTGCTTCGACTGCGGGTGAGCCTGCCGGACCGGCCCGGCTCGCTGGGACAGGTGGCGCGGACGTTGGGCATCGTCGGCGCCGACATCGTCCAGGTCGTGGTGCTCGAGCGGGTCGCCGGCCGTGCGGTGGACGACTTCACGGTGGTCTGGCCGGCGGCCGCACCCGTCGATCGGGTGCTGGCCGGTCTGGTGGCGATTCCCGGTGTGCGCATCGACGGCGCATGGCGGGCTACCGAGCTGCCGGACCCGTCCGCTCGCGAGGTCGCGATCGTCGGACAGATCGCCGCCAATCCGGGGTACGGACTCGCCACGCTCGTGGACGCGGCGCCTGGGGTGTGCGCTGCGGACTGGGCGGCGGTGCTGTCCGTGCCCCGGGACTGGGCGGGTGGCAGCGGGCTCGCGCCGAGTGTGGTCTGCGCGAGCATGCGGGCTCCGGTCGCGCCCCGGATACCGGATGTCGCACCGCTGCGCCCGCGCGCGCTGAGCACCCCGGACGGCGCCCATCTGGCGGTGGCGCCGTTCCAGCGGGGTGGCCTGGTCCTCGCCGTGGCCCGGGCCGGGGCCGACGGTGGCGAGTCCGGCCTGTACCCGCCGCCGTTCCACCGGGGCGAGGTGGACCGGTTGGCGCAGTTGGTCGAGTCGGTCGCCGTGGTGCTCGGCGACCGGCTGACCAACCTGCGCGGTGCGATGGCGTGACCGTGCGGTGGACCGAGGGTGCCGTGGCCGGGCCGTCGAGGGTGCGACGGGCCGGGCCGCGACGCCGTACGACAGGAACGGGTGTGGAGGAACGATGACGCTGTGGTGGGTCCGGGCGACCGTGGACGACCGGCCGGGCTACCTCGCGGTGCTCGCCGCGAGCCTGGCCCTGAGGTCGGTCAACATCCTGTCGGTACAGGTGCACGCGACCGAGGCGGGAGCGGTCGACGAGTTCCTCGTCGACGCGCCGCAGCGGCTGACCGCCGGGGAGCTGGTCGAGGCGATCCAGCGCGGCCGGGGCCGGGACCCGTGGGTGCGCCGCGCCGACGCCCGCGGGCTGGTGGACGAGCCGACCCGGGCACTGGGACTCGCCGCGACGGTGGTGGCCGACCCGAGGCGGCTCGGGCCGACGCTGGGGACGCTGCTCGGCTGCGAGGTCACGCGCGGCGGTCCGGACAGCCGGCCGGGGCTGACCCCGACCGTCATGGTGCTGGCCGACCCGGCCGGCGGGACGCTGGTCGCCCGCCGGGACGAGCCGGCGTTCACGCCGGCCGAGTACGCCCGCGCCCACGCGCTGGTGCAGGTCGCGGTGGCGAGCGGCGACCGGGGCCGGACGGTCGCCTGGTAGCGCGCTGTCGGAAAGGGGACTCCTGCTGTCAGGGGTCCCCTCTCTCGTGCCGCTACATGTAGCCTAACGACATGTTGCCACGGTACCTATCAAGCGCCGATCCGGCCCGGCTGGAGTTCGCCGTAACCGCCGCGACGCACTTCCTGTTCGTGCTGCTCACGCTCGGTCTGGTGACCATCGTCGCGGTCATGCAGACCCGGTACGCCCGCAGCGGTGACCCCGAGTTGGGTCGCATGACCCGGTTCTGGGGTCTGCTGTACGTGGTCAACTACGCCGTCGGCATCGCCACCGGCCTGGTGATGGAGTTCCAGTTCGGCCTCAACTGGGAGGGTCTGGGCGAGGTCGCCGGCGACGTGTTCGGCGCACCGCTGGCCATGGAGACCGTGACCGCGTTCGTGGTCGAGTCCACCCTGCTCGGCATGTGGATCTTCGGCTGGGGCCACCTCGGCCGCCGCCTGCACACCGCGCTGATCTGGGGCGTCGCCGCGACGGCGTACCTGTCGGCGTTCTGGGTCATGGTCTCCAACGCGTTCCTGCAACACCCCGTTGGGTACGCGCTGGGCCCCGACGGCCGGGCACGGCTCACCTCGTTCACCGCGCTGCTCGGTAACCCGGCGCTCGGCCTGGCGCTCGGCCATGTCGTCACGGCCGCCCTGCTGACCGGCGGCGTCTTCGTCGCCGGGGTCAGCGCCTGGCACCTGCGCCGGGGCGACGACCCGCTGTTCCGCCGGTCCCTGCGGTACGGGGTGCTGGCCGGCTTCAGCGGTGCGTTTCTCGTGGTGATGTTCGGTGGGCCGCAGTTCGAGGTGATCTCCTCGACCCAGCCGGCGAAGCTCGCCGAGGGAGCGGAACTGGCGCGGGTACAGGCCGACCTGGCGGCGCGGTACGGCCCCGGCGACTACGCGCCGCCGGCGTGGATCCACGACGCCAAGATCACCATGATGGCGCTCTGGGGCGTGCTGTTCGTCCTGATGGTCCTGACACTGTTCCTGCTGCCGAGACAGATGCCGCTGACCGGACGCACCGCCCGGGTGCTGCTCCGGGCAGTGGTCTGGTCGATTCCGCTGCCGTTCGCCGCCGCCGGATGCGGCTGGCTGTTCCGGGAGGTCGGCCGCCAACCCTGGGTCGTGTACGGGGTCCTGCGCACCTCCGACGCCGTCTCCCCGCTCAGTGGCGGGGCGCTGGCCGCGTCGCTGGTGGCGTTCGGGCTGCTGGTGGTCGGCCTGGCCGGCGTCGACTGGTGGCTGCTGGCGCGCCTCGCCCGGCGCGGTCCGGGCGACGAGTTCCTGCCCGTCGACGCGCCGGGGGCGGACGACAGGATCCTCGCGACGGTGGAGGCGTGATGGCGGAGTTCTGGTACGCGCTGCTCGGCCTGCTCCTGGTCGGGTACTTCGTGCTCGGCGGCATGGACGTCGGCGTCGGCCTGGTGCTGCCGCTGCTCCCCGCTCACCAGCGGCGCGCCGCGCTCAACGCGCTCGGCCCGTTCTTCCTCGGCAACGAGGTGTGGATCGTGGCGGCGGGCGGCGTGCTGTTCGCGGCGTTCCCGCACGTCGAGGGTGACCTGCTGGCGACCGCGTATCCGCTGGCCGCCGCGCTGCTGGCGGCCCTGGCCGCGCTCAACGCCGGGGTGCAGCTCCGCAGCCGCCCGGCCGGTGCCGGCGCCCGGCGCCGCTTCGACGCGCTGGTCGCGGCCGCGGCGCTGGTGCTGGCGCTCGGCTGGGGACTGCTCGCGGGAAACCTGCTCACCGGCCTGCCGCTGCGGGCCGGCGGTGGCCCGGCCCCGGTGAGCGCCCTGCTGGGCGGTTTCCCCACGGTGGTCGCGCTGGCCGGCGCCGCCCTCGCGGCCATGCACGGCAGCGCGTACCTCGCGTGGCGGACCGACAGTCCGGCCGCCCGACGGATCGGTACCGTCGCCGCGCCGTCGGCCGCCGCTCTGGTCACCGCGGCGGTCGCCGTCGGCGCCACCGACGCCCGGGTACGGGCGGCTGTCGCCCACCCGGTGGCGGCGCTCGTCGCGGCGGGGGGCGTGGTGGTCGCGGCCCTGGTCGCGTGGCTCGCACTGCGCGCCGACCGACCCCGGCCGGCGGTGGCGGCGACGGCGGTCGCGATGGCGCTGCCGGTACTGCTCGTCGGGGTCGCGCTCTTGCCGAACGTACTGGTGTCGACGCTGGACCCGGCCGCGAGCCGGACCGTGGCCGACGGCGCGGCCGGTCCCGCGACGCTGCGCCTGCTGGCATGGCTCGCCGCGCCGGTGGTGCCGCTGCTGTTCGCCTTGCAGGCCGCGACCTGGTGGTTGTTCCGCGGCCGGACCGCACGGCGGTGTTGGTGAACCATTGGATGGCGATCTGTGCGACCCTT
Source organism: Planosporangium spinosum (assembly GCF_049999945.1). NCBI lineage: Bacteria > Bacillati > Actinomycetota > Actinomycetes > Micromonosporales > Micromonosporaceae > Planosporangium > Planosporangium spinosum. Next base: position 27,047 of record NZ_JBLYUB010000022.1, read on the forward strand.
GATCCGTGTCCGCAACAGCTTCTCGGCTGCCCGCGGTCGACGGGCATCTCATCGATGAGTATCTGGCCGGCCTGTCCCGCCGGCTGACCGGGCCACGACGGGTCAAGGCGGATCTGCTCGCCGAGGCCAGGGACGGCCTGGTCGACGCCGCGGAGGCGTACGCCGACGCCGGCCTGCCCGCGCCGGAGGCGACCGCCCGCGCGCTGTCCGACTTCGGCGGCTACCGGCAGGTGGTCGCCGACTACCAGGCGGAGTTGGCCGCGGCCCAGGGCCGGCGGACGGCGCTGCTGGTGGCGGTGGTGATGCCGGCGATGCTGCTGATGTCCCGGCTGATGTGGACCGGCAGCCCGTGGACGGAGTCGGGCCCGCGGCCGGTCTCCGGGTACCTCCTGGTCGCCTCCACCCTCGACATCCTCCAGCTGACGGCAGCGATCATGGCCCTGTTGACCCTGCTCGGGTACGGCTGGGGGAGCCGGTTCCTGCCGGCGGAGCGGGTGCCCGCCCCGGTGCTGCTGACCCGGCTCATGGGCGTGGGCGTGCTGGTCTTCGTCGCGGTCGAGGCCGTGACCGGATTCGTGATCTATGCGTGGAGCGTGCGGATGTGGCCGGTAGCGGCCGACTGGCCACCGATGATGGCCGGTGCGGTCCTGGTGCCGCTGGTCTTCATCGGCGTGGCCCGCTCCGGACTGCGCTGCCTGCGGACGAGCGCGCCAGGGTCGCTGCCCCGGCTGGGATGACAGGGTCGGTGCCTGACCGGGGTGACAGGGTCGGTGCCTGACCGGGGTGACAGGATCAGTGCCCCGGCTGGGGTGACAGGAACGCCCCGATCGTCGCGGTGAACTCCCGCCAGCTCGACCGCTCGGTGGCCAGGGTCTTCCGGCCGGCGGCGGTGAGCTGGTAGGTGCGCCGCTCGCGGCCGGACACGGTGCTCCACGTGCTCTCGACGTACCCCGCGCGCTCCAGCCGGCGCAGCGCGGGATAGACCGTGCCGGTCGGCAGGGACAGGGCACCGCCGCTGCGGACCTGGAGCGCCTCGATGATGGCGTACCCGTGGCGCGGCCCGTCGTCGAGGACGGCGAGGAGGAGCGCGTCCAGGTGCCCGCGCAGCGCATCGGCCTTCACGTGTAGCGAGTCTACGGGTAGGTGGGCGGCCTGACCAGGCAGGTTGCCGCTCCACCGTGCGACAACTTCCGGGAAGTTGTGACGATCATGGGCCATCGTCGGTCAGGTCGGCGGGTAGCTGGAGTAGTCGGGGAAGTTGCCGTAGAGCCGCTCGTCCGGTTCGCCCCGCGTGACCGCCTGGACCAGCAGGTCGCCGCCGACGAAGCAGCCCTTCCATGACGCGCCGCGTCCGCCGAACGGCTCCTCGCGGTCGCCGCGCGAGCGGGGGGAGTTGATGCCGACCTTGAACGCCTGTAGGTCGACCGCGAGCTTGCCGGCCAGCTCCTCGTCGTCGCAGGCGAGGCTCGCGACGAGGGCGCCGTTCGAGGCGTTCATCGCCGACAGCAGTTCGTCGGTGGTGTCGACCACGGTGACCGTGTCCACCGGGCCGAACGGCTCGGCGTGCATCAGTCGGGACCGGCCGGGCGGGGCGAGCAGCACGGTCGGGGCCACGTACGCGGACGTGTCCTGGCCGGGAAGGAACCGCGCGCCGTCGAGCGTGCCCCGGTATAGCGGCACGGCGCCGTGGCGGATCGTCTCGTCGACCTTGCGCCGCAGCTCCTCGGCCTTGACCGCGCTGATCAGCGGCCCGAAGTCCAGCTCGGGCAGGGGACCGTCGGCGTCGGAGACGGCCAGCGGGTGGCCGAAGCGCACCGAGCGGACCACCGGCAGGTACATGTCGAGGAACCTGTCGACGAGGTCGCGCTGGACGACGAAGCGCGGGTACGCGGTGCAGCGCTGCTTGGCGTACTCGAAGCCCTTCTTGAGGTGGCCGGCGAGCAGGTCCCACTGGGAGAACTCCCAGATGCCCCAGGCGTTGAGGCCCTCCTGCTCGATCATGTGCCGTTTGTCCGTGTCCAACAGCGCGGCGGCGACCTTGCCGCCGCCTGCCCGGCCGCCGACGAAGGCGACCGCGTCGATCTCGGGCGCCCGGACCAGTACCTCCGACAACTCCTCGCCGCCGCCCGACAACAGCGTGACGGGCAGACCGGCCCGGTGCATCAGGGCGTGCGCGACGGTCAGGCAGATCGCGCCGCCCTGGGTGGGGGTCTTGGCGATGACCGCGTTGCCCGCGAGCAGTTGGACCAGCTCGGCGTGGACCAGCACGCTCATCGGGTAGTTCCAGGAGGCGATGTTGGAGACCGGGCCGGTGAGCGGTTCGCGCCCGGCGACCTGGCGGTCGATCTGGTCGACGTACCAGCGCACGCCGTCCAGCGCCCGGTCGACGTCGGCGCAGGCCAGCCGCCACGGCTTGCCGATCTCCCAGACCAGCAGCAGGGCGAGCAGGTCCCGGTGCGCGGTCAGGGCGTCCAGGGCGGCGACGACCCGGGCCTTGCGTTCGGCGATCGGCGTGCCGGCCCAGCCGGCGTGTTCGGCGGCGGCGCGGCGTACCGCGGTCAGCGCCGTCTCGGCGTCGACCCGGCCGAGGCGGGTGAGCGCCGTGCCGTCGACGGGGGTGGTCAGCGGCGCCGGGGTGCCGGTGTCGGTCCAGGCACCGGAGAGCAGGTTGCGCAACCTACCCTCGGTGAAGGCCTCCGGGGTCGCGGCCACGGCCCGGTCCAGCACGTCGGCCCAGGCGGTGCCGTTCACGATACGCAAGGTCAAGAGGGTGCCTCCTTCGGTCGCCCACGCGGGTGGGGCGGGTGGCGCCCGGTAGGGCACAGGGAGCGGTCGGTGTGGCGGCTGCGTCGGCGCCGCGGATGAGTTACTGTGAGGTAACTTGCAAGGTCAGCACGATCGTCAACTCACGTATTGAGATTGACGACCGCATGCTGGGAACAGATACTTCGTCGTTCGGGCGTACGCCAACGGCTACCTGTTGGCGAGCGTTCCAAACCGGCCCGTTCCCGCGTTTCAGTGCCGCAGTGCGGGAGGACGAGCCACGTGAAGTAGTGGGAAAAGCGCCGAATGTGAGGCGTCACACGTCTTTGTCGGATGTGAGGGTTCCGCGACTGCGCGTCACAATGGTGTTTGTCCACGTCGGGGCGGGCGCGTTCGCGGGACGCGTGGCTTCCGGTCACGGTCAGCAAGATTGTGATCAGTCCGACCTTCTCGTCAGAGGGTTGGGCTCGCGTACACTCAACGCGACTACCTGGGCCGACGTCGTCCCTTCTGTGTTTTCCCCGACGACGTGAGGAGGCCCTATGGCATCGCCGCAGACCCCCACCGCGCCGCAGGCCCAAGGCCTTTACGACCCCGCGTACGAACACGATGCGTGCGGGGTGGCGTTCGTGGCGAATGTGGCCGGTCGACGCTCCCACGAGGTCGTCCAGCTGGGCCTGGAGGCGTTGCTCCGGATGGACCACCGCGGCGCGCGGGGTGCCGAGCAGAACACCGGCGACGGCGCCGGCATCATGATCGGAGTCCCGGACGCGTTCTGCCGCGCGGTGGCCGGCGTGGAGCTGCCCCCGGCCGGCGGGTACGCCACCGGGCTGGCGTTCCTACCCACCCACGCGGGAGACGCCGAGCGCGCCAAGGCGGTCTTCGACAAGTACGCCCTGGTCGAAGGGGTACGGGTGCTCGCCTGGCGGGACGTGCCCGTCGACGCCAGCGACCTGGGCGCCTCCGCCGCCGACGCGATGCCCCGCGTCGCGCAGGTGTTCATCGCGGCCGACCGGCTCACCGATTCTCCGGCGGGCCCGGCCGGCGAGCCGTTGCGCGGCCTCGACCTCGACCGGGTCGCGTTCTGCGTCCGCAAGCAGGCCGAGCGCGAGACCCGCGAGCGCGGCATCGACCTGTACTTCCCGTCGCTGTCGAGCCGCACCATGACCTGGAAGGGCATGCTCGCCCCCGACCAGTTGCCCCGAGTGTACCCGGACCTGACCGACCCGCGCATCGAAAGCGCCATCGCGCTGGTGCACAGCCGCTTCTCCACCAACACGTTCCCGTCGTGGCCGCTGGCCCACCCGTACCGGTACATCGCCCACAACGGCGAGATCAACACGATCCGGGGCAACCGCAACTGGATGGCCGCCCGCGAGGCGCTCTTGAGCAGCCCGGACATCCCCGGCAACCTGCGCCGGCTGTTCCCGATCTGCACCCCGGGCGGCTCCGACTCGGCCAACTTCGACGAGGTCCTCGAACTGCTGCACCTCGCCGGGCGCAGCCTGCCGCACGCCGTCCTGATGATGATCCCGGAGGCGTGGGAGAACGACCCCGGGATGGATCCGGCCCGGCGCGCGTTCTACCGGTTCCACGCGAGCCTGATGGAGCCCTGGGACGGTCCGGCCGCGGTCGCGTTCACCGACGGTACGGTCATCGGCGCCGTTCTCGACCGCAACGGCCTGCGGCCCGGGCGGTGGTGGCACACCTCCGACGGCCTGGTCGTCCTCGCCAGCGAGGCGGGCGTGCTCGACCTCGACCCGGCCACGGTGGTTGCGAAGGGTCGCCTCCAGCCGGGCCGGATGTTCCTGGTCGACACGGCGGCCGGCCGGATCATCGGAGACGACGAGATCAAGGCCGAACTGGCCGCCCAGGAGCCGTACGGCGACTGGCTGCACGCCGGCCTGATCGAGCTGGAGTCGCTGCCCGAGCGCGAGCACATCGTCTACACCCATGACTCGGTCCAGCGCCGCCAGCAGACCTTCGGGTACACCGAGGAGGAGCTGAAGATCCTCATCGGGCCGATGGCCCGCGCCGGTGCCGAGCCGCTGGGCTCGATGGGTACCGACACCCCGGTCGCGCCGCTGTCGACCCGCCCGCGGCTGCTCTACGACTACTTCACCCAGCTCTTCGCGCAGGTCACCAACCCGCCGCTGGACGCGATCCGGGAGGAGCTGGTCACCAGCCTCAACCAGACCATCGGCCCCGAGGGCAATCTGCTCGACCCCAATCCGGCGAGCTGCCGGCAGATCGTGCTGCCCGGCCCGGTGATCGACAACGACGAGCTGGCCAAGATCCTGTCGATCGACGAAGACGGCGACATGCCGGGCTTCAAGGCCGTCAGCGTCTCCGGGCTGTACCCGGTGCGCGACGGCGCGGCCGGCCTCAAGGCCCGCCTGGTCGAGATCATGCGCGGGGTCTCCGAGGCGATCGAGGACGGCGTACGCGTCCTGGTCCTGAGTGACCGCGACTCCAACGCCGACCTGGCGCCGATCCCGTCGCTGCTGCTCACCGCCGCGGTCCACCAGCACCTGGTCCGCGAGCAGACCCGCACCCAGGTCGCGCTGGTCGTCGAGTCCGGTGACTGCCGCGAGGTGCACCACGTCGCCGTCCTGATCGGCTACGGCGCGGCGGCGGTCAACCCGTACCTGGCGTTCGAGAGCGTCGACGACCTGATCGCCACCGGCGCGCTGCCGGACATCACGCCCGGCAAGGCTGTCAAGAACTACGTCAAGGCGCTCAACAAGGGCGTCCTGAAGATCATGTCGAAGATGGGCATCTCGACGGTCTCGTCGTACTGCGGTGCCCAGGTCTTCGAGGCGGTCGGGCTCGCTCCGGACGTGGTCGAGCGGTACTTCACCGGTACCAGCAGCAAAATCGGTGGGATCGGTCTGGAGGAGATCGCCGCCGAGATCGCCGCGCGGCACTCCCGGGCGTACCCGGCGAACCCGGCCGAGCGCACCCACCGCCGCCTGGACGTCGGTGGGGAGTACCAGTGGCGCCGCGAGGGTGAACTGCACCTGTTCAACCCGGAGACGGTGTTCCTGCTCCAGCACGCCACCCGGTCGCGCCAGTTCGAGGTGTTCAAGAAGTACACGTCGAAGGTCGACGGGCTCGCGGCGCAGGCGGCGTCGCTGCGCGGGCTGTTCGAGTTCAAGTTCGGCGAGCGCCCGGCGATCGGAATCGACGAGGTCGAGCCGGCCAGCGAGATCGTCAAGCGGTTCGCCACCGGCGCGATGAGCTACGGCTCGATCTCGGCGGAGGCGCACACCGACCTCGCGATCGCGATGAACCGCCTCGGCGGCAAGTCCAACACCGGCGAGGGCGGCGAGGACGTCGACCGGCTGCACGACCCGGCCCGGCGCTCGGCGGTCAAGCAGGTCGCCAGCGGCCGGTTCGGGGTGACCAGCGAGTACCTGGTCAACGCCGACGATCTCCAGATCAAGATGGCGCAGGGCGCGAAGCCCGGCGAGGGCGGTCAGCTGCCGGGTAACAAGGTGTGGCCGTGGATCGCCAAGACCCGGCACGCCACCCCGGGCGTCGGGCTGATCTCACCGCCGCCGCACCACGACATCTACTCGATCGAGGACCTGGCGCAGCTCGTCTACGACCTCAAGAACGTCAACCCGGGCGCGCGCATCCACGTCAAGCTCGTCTCCGAGGTCGGCGTGGGCACGGTCGCCTCCGGTGTGGCGAAGACCAAGGCCGACGTCATCCTCATCTCCGGTCACGACGGCGGTACCGGCGCCTCGCCGCTGAACTCGCTCAAGCACGCCGGTACGCCCTGGGAGCTGGGCCTGGCCGAGACCCAGCAGACGCTGCTGATCCAGGGCCTGCGCGACCGGGTCACCGTGCAGGTCGACGGGCAGCTCAAGACCGGCCGGGACGTGGTCGTCGCGGCGCTGCTGGGCGCGGAGGAGTTCGGCTTCGCCACCGCTCCGCTGATCGTCTCCGGCTGCGTGATGATGCGCGTCTGCCACCTCGACACCTGCCCGGTCGGCATCGCCACGCAGAACCCCGAGCTGCGCAAGCGGTACACCGGCAAGCCGGAGTTCGTGGAGAACTTCTTCCTGTTCCTGGCCGAGGAGGTCCGCGAGTACCTGGCCCAGCTCGGTTTCCGTACCCTCGACGAGGCGATCGGGCACGTCGAACTGCTCGACACGCGCCCGGCCGTGGAGCACTGGAAGGCGTACGACCTCGACCTTTCGCCGGTGCTGTACCTGCCCGACCTGCCGGCGGACGCGTCCCGCCGGCAGAGCGTCAAGCAGGACCACAAGCTCGAAGAGGCGCTCGACAACAAGCTGATCGCCGCCGCCTCGCCGGCGCTGACGGATGGCGGCGCGGTGAAGATCGAGATGTCGGTGAGCAACCGCCACCGCAGCGTCGGCGCGATGCTGGGCGGCGAGGTGACCCGCCGGTTCGGCGGCGCCGGCCTGCCCGACGACACCATCGACGTGACCCTGCGCGGCACCGCCGGGCAGTCGTTCGGCGCGTTCGTGCCGCGCGGGGTGACGCTGCGGCTGTTCGGCGACGCCAACGACTACATCGGCAAGGGCCTGTCCGGCGGTCGGCTGGCCGTGCGGCCGGACGAGTCGGCGCCGTTCGTGTCCGAGGCCAACCGGCCGGTCGTCGGCGGCGCCGAGGACCACATCATCGGCGGCAACACGATCCTGTACGGGGCGACCGCCGGTGAGGTCTTCCTGCGCGGCCTGGTCGGCGAGCGGTTCGCGGTGCGCAACTCCGGCGCGGTCGCGGTCGTCGAGGGCATCGGTGACCACGGTTGCGAGTACATGACCGGCGGTACGGTCGTCGTGCTCGGCGCAGTCGGGCGCAACTTCGCGGCCGGCATGTCCGGTGGCGTCGCGTACGTGTGGAACCTCGACCCGTCCCTGGTCAACGGGGAGCTGGTCGACCTGGAGCCGGTGGGTGACCCGGAACTGCTGCGGTCACTCGTCTCCCGGCACGCCGCCGAGACCGACTCGGCGGTGGCGAACCGGCTGCTGGAGCGGTGGGACGAGGCGGTAGCCGAGTTCACCGCCGTGGTACCCCGCGACTACAAGCGGGTGATGGAAGCGATCAAGGCCGCCGAAGCCGCCGGCCGTGATGTTGACGAGGCGGTCATGTCGGTCGCGACCCGACCGGCGTCCGCGCCCGACGACAAGGCGGAGGTGTCCCGTGCCTGACCCGAGCGGCTTCCTGCGCCACGGGCGCAAGCTGCCGGCCCGCCGGCCGGTACCGGTCCGAATCATGGACTGGCGGGAGGTGTACCCGTCCGCGTCCGATCGCCTGATCCGCGAGCAGGCCACTCGGTGCATGGACTGCGGCATCCCGTTCTGTCACGAGGGCTGCCCGCTGGGTAACCGGATCCCGGACTGGAACGACCTCGTCCGCACCGACTCCTGGCAGTTCGCCAGCGAGTCGCTGCACGCCACCAACAACTTCCCGGAGTTCACCGGCCGGCTGTGCCCGGCGCCCTGCGAGGCCGCCTGCGTCCTGGGCATCGCCGACGACCCGGTCACCATCAAGCAGGTCGAGGTCGAGATCGCCAACCGGGCGTTCGACCGCGGGTACGTGACGCCGCGGCCGGCGCCGGTACCGACCGGCCGCAGCGTGGCCGTGGTCGGCTCCGGTCCGGCCGGGCTCGCCGCGGCGCAGCAGCTGGCCCGCGCCGGGCACGCGGTCACCGTGTACGAGCGGGACGACCGCATCGGTGGCCTGATGCGGTACGGGATCCCGGACTTCAAGCTGGAGAAGGAGCACATCGACCGGCGGCTGGAGCAGCTGTCGGCTGAGGGCGTGCAGTTCCGGACCAGTGTGCACGTCGGCGTCGACGTGACCGTGACCGAGTTGCGCGACCGGCACGACGCGGTCCTGCTGGCCTGCGGCGCGCTTCAGGGCCGTGACACCCCGGAAACGCCGGGGCGGGCGCTGCCGGGCGTACACCTGGCGATGGAGCACCTGGTCGAGTCGAACCGGCAGGTGGCTGGGTTGATCGAGGCGCCCGCGGTCGACGCGGCCGGCAAGCACGTCATCATCATCGGCGGCGGCGACACCGCGGCCGACTGCCTGGGCGTGGCGCACCGGCAGGGCGCGGCGAGTGTGACCCAGCTCGACATCTACCCGGAGCCGCCGGGCTCGCGGGACCCGGAGCGCGACCCCTGGCCGACCTGGCCGTGGGTCCTGCGCAACTACCCGGCCCACGAGGAGGGCGGCGAGCGGCTGTTCGCGGTCGCCGTGCACGAGTTCGTCGGCACCGACCGGGTCGAGGCGATCCGGATCAGCGAGGTCACGGTGACCAAGGTGGACGGTCGCCGGATCGTGACCGAGGTGCCGGGTACCGAGCGGGACCTCCCGGCCGACCTGGTACTGCTGGCCATCGGGTTCGAGGGCACCGAGGAGGGTCCGCTGCTGGAGCAGGCCGGGCTGGCTCGCAACGCGCGCGGCGCCATCGACGCCGGACCGGACTGGCAGACGTCCGCCCCGGGCATCTTCGTCGCCGGCGACATGCACAAGGGCGCGTCGCTCATCGTGTGGGCGATCGCCGAGGGGCGGTCGGCGGCGGCCGCGATCCACGAGTACCTCGGTGGCGAGGGCCACCTGCCCGCACCGGTGACCCCGGCGTCGGCTCCGATCGGGGTGTCTTAACGATCTTGGGCACGTGGGCCGGTCATGGCCGGTCCACGTGTCCAAGATCTATGCTCGGCGGGTGATTTTCCGCGAGGCCGTCCGCGCCGACCTGCCCGCCGTCGTCGCGCTGCTGGCCGACGACGTGCTCGGCAAGGCCCGCGACTTCGCGGTGGTCGACGAGGCGTACGAGCGGGCCTTCGCCGACATCGACGCCGATCCGCGCAATTTCCTCGTCGTCGCCGACGACGGCGGCGAGGTGGTGGCGTGCCTGCAGATCACGTACATCCCCGGGCTGGGCCGGCACGGTGCCGAGCGGTGCCTCATCGAGGCGGTACGCGTCCGCTCGGACCGGCGCGGCCACGGCCTGGGGCGCCAGTTCGTCACCTGGGCGATCGAGCAGGCCAAGGCGCGTGGTTGCGGGCTGGTGCAGCTCACCACGGACAAGTCCCGGGTCGACGCGCACCGCTTCTACGCCAGGCTCGGCTTCGTCGCCAGCCACGAGGGCATGAAGCTCGTCCTCTGAACCGGAGCAGCGCCGGTCAGGTGACTGAACCGGAGCGGCGCCGGTCAGGCGATCTGGAACGAACGCTTCGCCAGGCCCATCCAGAAGCCGTCGATCTGCTGGTCCGGGGCGGTCTCCGGGTCGTCGGCGGCGCCGAGCGTGACGAACAGCGGCGCGAAGTGCTCGATCGTGGGGTGCGCGTACGGCATGCCGGGCGCCCGGTTGCGGAAGTCGACCAGCTCGTCGACCGCGCCGCGGGCCAGCGCCTCGCCGGCCCAGGCGTCGAACTCCACCGACCAACCCGGTGGGCGGGCGTCGACCCGGAACTCGCGCAGGAACGGCAGGCCGTGGGTGAGGAAACCACTGCCCATGATCAGTACGCCCTCGTCGCGCAGCGGCCTGAGCCGGCGCCCGAGGTCCAGCAACCGCTGGGGGTCCAGCGTCGGCAGGGACATCTGGAGTACCGGGATGTCGGCGTCCGGGTACATCACCGTGAGCGGTACGTACGCGCCGTGGTCCAGACCCCGGGAGGGCTGCTCGGCGACCTCTTCGGTGTCGGCCATCAGCGCCTTCACCGTGGCGGCGAGGGCCGGCGCACCGGGGGAGCGGTACTGCACGCGGTAGTACCGCTCCGGGAAGCCACCGAAGTCGTAGACGAGGGGAACGCCGGTCGCGGTGGCGCCGAGCGTCAGCGGTGCCGACTCCCAGTGGGCGGAGACCACGAGGATCGCGGTCGGCCGGGGTAGCCGACCGGACCACGCGCGCAGTTCGGCGGTCCAGGTCGGGTCGTCCACCAGTGGGGGAGCACCGTGCCCGAGGTAGAGGGCTGGCATCCGGTTCATGGCCTTCTCCAATTTTGTTGAACGCTCAACTACGAGCGTACCCCACCTGGTCGAAAGCTCAAGCGATCGCGGGTGTGACGGCGGTTCAATCAGGTGTGACGCCGGTTCGATCGTGGGTTCGTGGCGCGCGATCGGTGGATTTTCTGATGCGTTCGATCAGTGGTCTCCCGGTGCGCGATCAGTGGTCTCCCGGCGCGCGATCGGTGGGTTCCTGGTGCGCGTGGCGGTAGAGCGCGACCAGGACGCCGTACCGCGGCTCGTCCTCGTCAGCCTCCTCGGCGCCGTTGACCAGGTCGGCCAGTGCGGTGCTGAGCCGTTCCGCCTCGGCTGACGACGCTCTTGCCGAGGCGTACCGGAGATGCCTGGAGCACGTCGGTGGGCTCGCGTCGGAGGCATCAGGCGCAGGCGGGGCGCGGAGCGGGCCGGACGGCGGCCGAGGCGCCGCAGCGTGAGTACGCCAGAGGGCGTGGACACTGCGGGGTGTTCACGCCCTCTGGCCCTCCGGTGGTCACACCGGATGCGGCAGCCATCCCACGAAGCGGTCGTGCAGGTCGCCGGCCGGGATGGTTCGCAGGTCGGCGCTGGCTTCCACCATGGCGGCGCTCAGCACCAGGGCCAGCGCCGCCGGGTGTCCGATGTACTCCGCGCAGAACTGGCGCTTGCGACTGCGGCACGGCCACGGGTACCCGCACCCCACGCAGACCCAGTTGGGCCGGATCGGCTGGTGCGCGCTCATCGGGCCGACCTCCTCGCCCGGCGGACCCGAATCACGTCCGGGCCATCGGTCGGGCCGGCCAGCCGGACGCGCTCGAGCCAGCTCACGATCACGCGCAACGTCGAGTTGTCGAGCGACCGCACCGCCCAGATCATCGTGCGCTCGTCGTGCCGGCCCAGCTCCACGCCCCGCAGGGCGTCCCACAGCGCCTCCTCGCGCTGCCCGGGGGCGGTGTACGGGCCGACGGGCTCGGTCTCCAGTGGAGTCAGGGGTGCGTAGTGGCGTGCCCTCATACTGGTCACGGGTCGGACCTCCTACGTCCGATCAAGGCCCCTGGTCAGCGTCTGCATCGCTGGCCAGGGGCCGCCTTGTTGGTTTACCCCGACGCTAGCCTCGCTGTACATACCTGTCTATAGACAGGATGTGACAGCCCGCGACCTACGGTGACGGGTATAGCCTTTTACCTTGCGAACTGTGATCGACAAGCTGAGTGCCACTCCGATCTACCTGCAACTCGTTGCGATTTTGAGAAAGCGCATCGAGTCGGGGGAGCTTCAGTCCGATCGGCCGTTGCCCAGCGAGCCGTACCTGGCTGCCGAGTTCGGCGTCGCCCGAGGCACGGTGCGCCACGCCATTGCGATCCTGCGGGATGAGGGCTTGGTCGTCACCGTGCCGGGTCGGGGCAACTTCGTGCGGTAGGTGCCCGTCGGTTCACCTGAGCGGTGACGACGCGGGGAAGTGCGGGGCTGCCGTCCATCGGTTCGGCCGCCGGAACTCGCGCCGGCCGACGGGGTGCGGTCCACGTCGCGGATGCATCGCCCGGGCGCGGCCGAAAAGTGTCGGGGGTGATCCATAGAATTAGTACATGCGTTCGACGATGCCATCGTGGCTGCTCCCCGCCGTTTGCCCCGCCGATGACGCCACCTGGACCCGGGGCCTGGCCGGTGACCGCCGCCCGTCTCTCGGGCGCTGGGCCGGGCCGACGCTGCACGGTCGGCGGTGACCGGTGGCGGGCCGTCCGGCGTCGCCCGGGCGGCCCGCCACCGGCGGCCGGAATCATCGTCGGTCGACGGTGGCTGGTCGAGGGTGGTCAGAGGTCGAGCAGGTGGCGCCCCAGCCGGGCGTGCGCCGTGACGAGGGGGTGCGTGGCGCCGTAGTTGTGGCCGTGCCCAGGAAGGTTGCCGAAGAACGAGAAGATCACCCGGTGGGCGCCCCCGACGCCGAACACCACGCCGATCTCGTGCCGGCTGTCGTCGAGCGCGCCGTACTTCGTCGCCGTGCGCAGTCGCTCGTCCGACGACATGGTGCGCCGCACGCCGTCGGTGAAGCCGTGCAGGAGGCTGAGGGTGAGCCGGGTGGCCACCGGCGAGAGCAGGTCGCCGGCGACGAGGCGGGCGAGCAGGGTGTGACTCTCCCGGGCGGTGGTGGTGCCCAGGAACATCCGGCGGGGGTCGTCGGGCAGCGGCTCCACCCGGGTGTGCGTGAAGCCCCTGCCGGCGAGGTAGTCGTTGACCTCGATCCCGGTGCAGACGCGGCCGCACAGGCGGACAGCGGTGTTGTCGGACAGTACGAGCATCGCGGCCAGCACGTTGGCGAGCGTGAGGTGGTCACCCCACACCGTCTGGAGGTGGTAGATGCCGTCGCCGGGCAGGACGTCGTCCGGGGTCAGTTCGACCCGCTGGTCCAGGCGCAGCACGCCCCGGTCGATCTTGTCGAGTACGGCGCAGGCGACGGCCAGCTTGTTGACGCTCGCGGCGGTCACCACCTCGTCGGCCCCGTCCTCGATCACGGGGACGTACGAGCCGGTGGGGCCGGCGACGGTCACCAGCGAGTGCCAGGTTCCGCCGGTCCTGGTGACCTCGCGCCGGTAGGCCCGCCGGACGCGCCGACGCGCCTCGGTCAACCTGTCGGCGGCCTGGCCGCTCACGGCCGGCAGGTCAATGGCCGGCAGGTCAACGGCCGGCGTCTCTCCGGTGGTCACGATGATGCCTCCCAACCGCAGCGGATCTGCGATCATCGCAGGACCCGGCAGTGAATACCGTTCTGCACCCTTTCGGATCCCGGGGGTGTCATCTCCCAGGCGGGCATGGATCGGACATCCGGTCCAACTCCCGGGCCAATGCCTCCTGTCCGCCGGACAGCGGTTAGCCTCATGTGTGTGACACGTCGCGCGAAGATCGTCTGCACGATCGGCCCCGCCACCGCCAGCCCGGAGCGCCTACGTGGGCTCGTGGACGCCGGCATGGACGTGGCCCGGCTCAATTTCAGCCACGGAAGCCACGCTGACCACCAAAAGGTCTTCCACCTCGTCCGCGACGCGGCCGAGGCCAGCGGCCGGGCGGTCGGTATCCTCGCCGACCTCCAGGGGCCGAAGATCCGCCTTGGTCGATTCAAGGACGGGCCGGTGGAGTGGCGCACCGGCGAGACTGTCGTGATCACCTCCGAGGACGTCGAGGGCACCCACGACCGGGTCTCGTGCACCTACCGCAAGCTGCCCGCCGAGGTGAAGATCGGTGACCGGCTGCTGATCGACGACGGCAAGGTCGCCGTCGAGGTCATCGCCGTCGAGGGTACCGACATCCGGGTCCTGGTCATCGAGGGTGGCCAGGTCTCCAACAACAAGGGTGTGTCGCTGCCCAACGTCGCGGTGAGCGTACCCGCGCTGTCCGACAAGGACACCGAGGACCTGCGCTTCGCGCTCCGGCTCGGAGTCGACCTGATCGCACTGTCGTTCGTGCGCTCGCCCGACGACATCAAGCTCGTACACGAAATCATGGACGAGGTCGGCGTCCGGCGCCCGGTCCTCGCCAAGATCGAGAAGCCGGAGGGGGTCGCGCAGCTCGAGTCGATCGTCGACGCGTTCGACGGCATCATGGTGGCGCGCGGTGACCTGGGAGTGGAGCTGCCGCTGGAGGAGGTGCCCCTGGTCCAGAAGCGCGCCGTGCAGCTGTGCCGGGAGAACGCCAAGCCGGTCATCGTCGCGACCCAGATGCTCGACTCGATGATCGAGAACTCGCGGCCGACCCGCGCGGAGGCCTCCGACGTCGCCAACGCGGTCCTCGACGGCGCCGACGCGCTCATGCTCTCCGGCGAGACCAGCGTCGGGCGTTACCCGGTGCTGACGGTGTCCACGATGGCCCGCATCATCGCCACCACCGAGGCCGGCTCGATCGACGTGCCGCGGCTGCAGCACGACCCCCGTACCACCGGTGGCGCGCTGACCGCGGCGGCCGCCAGGATCGCGTCCTCCATCGGCGGCAAGGCGATGGTGGCGTTCACGGTCACCGGCGACACCGTCCGCCGGTTGGCGCGGATCCACTGCTACCTGCCACTGCTGGCGTTCACGCCGGAGCCGACGGTGCGCAACCAGCTCGCGCTGTCCTGGGGCGTACAGACGTTCCTGTCGCCGTTCGTGGAGCACACCGACGACATGTTCCGGCAGGTCGACCAGGCCCTGCTCGGCATGGACTTCGCCGCGAAGGGTGACTACGTGGTGATCGTCGCGGGCAGCCCGCCCGGGACGCCGGGTTCGACGAACACCCTGCGGGTACACCGCCTGGGCGACCTGGCGGACGCCGAGTGACCGGTGACGTAGCCACCGGCCAGCGGGCGGTCGACGAGCTGCTCGAACTGCTGGACCTGCGCCGGCTGTCGGACTCCACGTTCCAGGGTGAGAGTCCGAAGATCGGGTTGCAGCGGGTGTTCGGCGGCCAGGTCGCCGGTCAGGCGCTCGTCGCCGCCGGCCGTACCGTCGACCCGGAGCGGCATGTGCACTCGCTGCACGGGTACTTCGTGCGCCCGGGCGACCCGAGCGTGCCCATCGTGTACACGGTGGAGAACATCCGCGACGGGCGCTCGTTCTCGGTGCGTCGGTCGGTGGCCCTCCAGCACGACAAGCCGATCTTCTTCATGTCGGCGTCCTTCCAGGTCGACGAGGAGGGGCTCGACCACCAGGGGGACGCCCCGCCGGACGTGCCGGGCCCGGACGAGGTGCCGACCATGGACGACCGGCTCGCCCGGTACCCCGAGCGCCTGGGCGTGTGGCAGCTCATCCCGCGCCCGATCGACGTGCGGTACGTGGGGGAGCCGGGGTGGGTGCGGCCGGGTGACCGCCCGTCGGAGCCACACCAGCGGGTGTGGATGCGCTTCGACGGCAAGCTGCCCGACGATCCGCTGCTGCACGCCTGCGCGCTCACGTACGCGTCCGACCTGACCCTGCTGGACGCCGTGCTGTCCCGGCACGGCGCGGTGTGGGGGCCGGGCGGGTTCGATGGCGCGAGCCTCGACCACGCGCTGTGGCTGCACCGGCCGTTCCGGGCCGACGAGTGGTTCCTCTACGACTGCTGGAGCCCGTCGGCCTCCGGGGGCCGTGGGCTCGCCGCCGGACGGATGTTCACTGAGGACGGGCGACAGGTGGCGAGCGTCGTACAGGAGGGGCTGCTGCGGCCGATCGGTCACTGACCGGCGGGCGTACCGAGGGGTTGCTGCGATCGCCCGGTCACTGACCAGCCATAATTTGACCATGCGACTGTCGGCCCGGGTTGATTACGCGCTGCGTGCGGCGGCGGAGCTAGCGGCGGCGGCGAGTGGGTCGGACGGGGCCCATCGTCCGGTGACCGCCGAGCGGCTGGCGCAGGCCCAGCAGATCCCGCCCAAGTTCCTGGAGAGCATCCTGCTCCAGTTGCGCCGTGGTGGTGTGGTGACCGCGCAGCGGGGCCCGGAGGGCGGGTATCGGCTGGCACGTCCGGCCGACGACATCTCGCTCGCCGAGATCATCCGGGTCATCGACGGGCCGCTCGCCAACGTGCGTGGCCAGCGGCCGGAGCACGTCGACTACCCGGGTGCCGCCGAGTCCCTGCAGGACGTGTGGATCGCGCTGCGCGCGAGCGAGCGCGAGATCCTCGAACTGGTCACGATCGCGGACGTCGCGACCGGCAAGTTGCCGGAGCGGATCCGGGAACTTGCGGCGGACCCCCGCGCCTGGGTGTGACGCCCGTTTCCCCACCCTCCTCCGGATGATTCCCCGCCCTCCTCACCATGATCGTGAAAGGTTCTCCGTGCCCTGACACGGAGGATCCTTCACGATCACGGTGACCGTCCGCCGTGCTGGGGCGCCCGGCGGGCCGCCGGAGGTGGGTCAAGCGGTGTGCGCGATGACCAGGTCGGCGATCCGGTGGGACAGTCCGGGCGAGAAGAACCCGTGGTGACCCATGCCTGGCACCACGTACAGCCGGGAGCCGGGTATCTGCGCCGCCAGCGCCTCGCCGTGGGCAAGCGGGAAGATCGGATCCTCGCTGCCGTGGACCACCAGGGTGGGGGCGGTGATCGAGGCCAGGGGAGCGAGTCGGTCGTCACCGAAGCGTCGCCCGGCGAGGTCGTGCTGGACGGCGGCGGCGTGGTTGCGTGCCCGCTCGTGGCAGCGTTCGACGAACCGTCGGGCGGCGGCCTCGTCGAAGGGCAGCACCTCGCCGTTGAGTACGCGCCACGTCTGCACGTCGGCCTCGACGCGCTCGTGCCGCGTGCTCCTCGGCATCCGCGCGGACGCCATCAGGTGTTGCAGGAACCGCTGCGACGGCGGGGGAAGCTCGCCCGGGACCGGCGGCTGCCCGGCCATGGCTCGCGCCCAGGCCGGACCGGGTTGGTTGCCCATCGGGGACGTTGCCATCGCGGTCAGCGTCAGCACCCGCGCCGGGCGGTGTACCGCCAGCCACTGGCCGATCGTGCCGCCGAGCGACGCCCCGACGACGTGGGCCGCCGTGACGCCGTGTCCGTCAAGGACCGCCAGGGTGTCGGCGGCCATGTCGGCGAGGGCGTACGGATGGGTGGTGAAATCGACGCAGTCGGACCGCCCGGTGTCGCGGTGATCGAACCGGATGACCTGCCGACCACTATCGATCGCGCGACATCTATCGGTGGCGGCGACGAACCGGCGCGATTGGGGCAATCTGCCGGCGACGTTTCAGCGCCATTGGGCGCCGAAGGTCACGGGTGACGGGAATCCCACTGTCTGGATCGTCGTTGACACGTCGCGCTCAAGTGACCCAGTATCCCTAGCAACTATCTGGGGATTGTGGGGATGACCATGACGAGATCGATGATGCGGACGCTGGCCGGTGTGGTCGCTGTCGCCACCGCCCTCACCGGCCTCGTCGCCTGTGGAGGGTCGAAGGGCAAGGCGTCGAGCGCTCCGGTGACGCTGCGCCTCGGGTACTTCCCGAACCTGACCCACGCCACCCCGATCGTGGGGCTCAAGAAGAACTTCTTCGCCGAGAAGCTCGGCGGGAAGGTCACGCTCGACACGAAGACCTTCAACGCCGGCCCGGAAGCGGTGGAGGCGCTCTTCTCCGGCGCGGTCGACGCCACCTACATCGGTCCCAACCCGACGGTGAACGCCTGGCAGAAGTCCAAGGGCAAGGCCGTCAAGGTGGTGGCCGGTGCCGCGTCCGGCGGTGCCGCGTTCGTGGTGAAGCCCGACATCACCGGCCCCGACCAGCTCAAGGGCAAGAAGATCGCGTCGCCGCAGCTCGGCAACACCCAGGACGTGGCGCTGCGGTACTGGCTCAAGCAGCACGGGCTGAACACGACCAAGGAGGGCGGCGGCGACGTCACCATCCTGCCGCAGGCCAATGCGGACACGGTGACGGCGTTCGGCGCCGGTGCCATCGACGGCGCCTGGGTCCCCGAGCCGTTCGCCTCCCGCCTGGTGAAGGCCGGCGGCAAGGTACTGGTGGACGAGCGCGACCTGTGGCCGGGCGGCAAGTTCGTCGTCACCAACCTGCTGGTGAGCACCAAGTTCCTCAAGGCGCACCCGGACGTGGTCAAGAACCTGATCGCCGGCCAGGTGGCGGCCAACGACTTCATCAACGCCAACCCCACCGAGGCCCAGCAGGTGGTCAACAGCGCGCTCGGCGAGCTGTCCGGTAAGGCGCCGGACCCGAAGCAGACCGCCGACGCGTGGAAGACGCTGACGTTCCTCAACGACCCGATCGCCTCATCGCTGCGTAACGGTGCCAAGCACGCCGAGGAGGTCGGCCTGCTCGAGCCGGTCGACCTCAAGGGAATCTACGACCTGACGCTGCTCAACGAGGTACTCAAGGCGAGCGGCGCACCGGAGGTCACGTCATGACATCGGTACTGCCTGACGGGGCCACCGCCGGGCGGGCGGTGGACCGTCCGGCGGTCACGCTGTCGGAGGTGTCCAAGGTGTTCGGGCGTGGTACCGCCGCGGTGCACGCGCTGGACCGGGTGTCGCTCGACGTCGCCGCCGGTGAGTTCGTCTGCCTGGTCGGTGCCTCCGGCTGCGGCAAGAGCACACTGTTGTCGCTGGTCGCCGACCTCGACCAGCCGACGGCCGGCAGCATCGAGGTGGCCGGCGGGGCCCGTCCGGGCCTGATGTTCCAGGAACCGGCGCTGTTCCCGTGGCTGACGGTGGCCGGCAACGTCGGCCTGCCGCTGCGCCTGCGGGGGGTACCGCGCGCGGAGCGGGCCACCCGGGTGGCCGAACTGTTGCACACCGTCCACCTCGGGGAGTTCGGCCGGCGCCGCCCGCACCAGCTCTCCGGCGGCATGCGGCAGCGCGTCGCGATGGCCCGTACCCTTGCGCTCGACACGTCGGTACTGCTCATGGACGAGCCGTTCGGGGCGCTGGACGCGATGACCCGCGACATCCTGCACGACGAGATCGAGCGGATCTGGCAGGAGCGCGCGCTGACCATCCTGTTCGTCACCCACAACGTCCGCGAGGCCGCGCGGCTCGGTGACCGGATCGTGCTGCTGTCCAGCCGGCCGGGCCGGGTCGTGGCCGACTGGCGGGTCGACGTACCGCGGCCCCGGCGCATCGACTCGCCCGAGGTGGCCGCCGTAGCGGCCGAGGTGACCGACCGACTGCGTCAGGAGGTACGCCGCCATGGCCACTGACCTGGGCACCGCGGAGCGGACGATCAGCGGTCTGGACGCGCTCGACCTCGGCGATCCGGGCCGGCCCGAGTCCAGGCTCGCCCGGATCTGGGCCTCGACCTGGCCCAAGCTGCTGGCGTTGGCGTTCGTGCTGGCGCTCTGGCAGGTCGTGTACTGGTCGGGATGGCGGGAGCCCTGGGTGCTGCCCGCGCCGAGCGAGGTCTTCGCCGACCTCGGCCGGGCCGCGACCACCGCCAGCTTCTGGCACGCGATCGCGACGACGCTGCGCCGTGGACTTGTCGGCTTCGCCCTGGCCGCCGCGATCGGCCTCGTCCTGGGCGTGGCGGTGGCGCGGGTACGGCCGCTGCGCGCCGCCCTCGGATCGGCCATCACGGCATTGCAGACCATGCCGTCGATCGCCTGGTTCCCACTGGCCATCCTGCTGTTCCAGATCAGCGAGAACGCCATCCTGTTCGTGGTGGTACTGGGCGCCGCCCCGTCGATCGCCAACGGGGTGATCTCCGGGGTGGACTACGTCCCGCCGCTGCTGCTGCGGGCCGGGCGCAACTTCGGCGCCCGGGGCCTGAGCCTGTACCGCCACGTCGTGGCGCCGGCCTCGCTGCCCGCGATCGTGTCCGGCCTGAAGCAGGGCTGGGCGTTCGCGTGGCGTTCGCTGCTCGCCGGTGAACTGCTCGTGATCATCGCGCACCGCCCGGCGCTCGGCGTACGGCTGCAGGGTCTGCGGGAACAGAACGACGCGGTCGGCGTCCTCAGCACGATGATCGTCATCTTCGTGCTCGGAGTCGTCGCCGATGCCGTCTTCTCCTACGCCGACCGGCGGCTGCGCCGGTCCTGGGGGCTCGACCAGGCGTAGCGACGGGTGCTGGGCCCCGCGGACCCTGTCGGGCAGTGGGGCCGGCACCCGTCGCCGGTTCTACATCCGAAAGCGACCGACCAGGGTCTGCAGTTCCTGCGACATCTGCGCCAGGCTCGTGGCGGAGCGCCGGAACTCGGCGACGCGCTCGGTGGTCTGCTCCGTCGCGGTGGCGACCCCGGCGACGGTGCTGGCGATGTCCGCCGATCCACCGGCGGCGTCGCCGATACTGCGGTTCATCTCGGTGGTCGTCGCGGTCTGCTCCTCCACCGCGGCGGCGATGGCCAGTTGATGCTCGTTGATCCGCGAGATGATCTCGCTGATCTGACCGATCGCCTCCACCGCGCTGGAAGTGTCCGCCTGGATCGTCTCGACCCGGCGGGCGATGTCCTCGGTGGCCCGCGCGGTCTCCTGGGCGAGTTCCTTGACCTCGTTGGCCACCACGGCGAACCCCTTGCCGGCGTCACCGGCGCGGGCGGCCTCGATGGTCGCGTTGAGGGCGAGCAGGTTGGTCTGCTCGGCGATCGAGGTGATGACCTTGACCACGTTGCCGATCTCGGCCGACGACTCGCCCAGCTTGGCGACGGTGTGGTTGGTCTCGTTGGCCACGGCCACCGCCTGGGTGACCACGCCGGCGGCCTCGTTGGCGCTGTGGGTGATCTCCTGGATCGACGTACCCATCTCCGCGGAGCCCGTCGCGACCGTCTGGACGTGGTGCGACACCTGCTCCGCGGCGCCGGCGACCAGGCCGGCCCGGGCGCTTGCCTCGGCGGCCGAGGCCTCCGCGGCCGCCGAGTTGGCCTGTACGTGCTGCGAGGCGTCGCCGAGCTGGCGGGCGGTGTCGGCCACGGCCAGCACCGTGCCCCGGACGGCGCCCACGGCCTCGTCGAGCGCCCGGCCCATCGCGGCGACCTCGTCCCGGCCGTCGACGTCGACCCGGACGTCCAGGTCTCCCTCGGCCACCCGGCGCAGCGCGGCCAGGCAGCGCCGCAGCGGCGTGACGACGCTGCGGGTTACCAGCCAGGCGAGCAGCGTGGCCAGCAGCACCCCGAGGCCGGCGGCGGTGAACATCAGCAGCCGCGACTCGTTCGCCTGGGACGCCGCCTCGGCGACGGCCTTCGCGCTCCGCGCCGTGACCGACTTGATCAGCGCCAGGGTGCTGTCGATGATGGCGTTGTACGTGTCGAGCTGGACCGTGTTGACGTAGTCGACGGCGGCGTCGGCACCCGCCTTCGTGTCCGCCCGCAGCAGGCCGACCATGTGTTCGTCGATGCGGAAGTACTCCGTCCACGCGTCCCGCAGCTTGGCCAGTTGGGCCTGCTCTCCGTTCGTCATGTACTGGGAGTGCACGGCGGCCAGCGCCTTGCGTAGGCCCTCGGACTCGGCCAGGAAGCCGGCGCGGTTGAGCCCGTCGTTGGCGATGGCCTGGCTCGGGCTGAACCGGTAGGCCTCGATGAGGTAGCCGTTCTGCCAGGCGCTCACGCTGCCGTCGTAGAACTTGATCTGTTCGAGGTCACTGGTGAGCACCCGTAGCTGCTCAACCTGCTGGACGGCCTTCTCCTGCCGTCCCAGCGCGACCGCCGCGAGCAGGGCGTTGGCGACCAGCAACGCCGTCACCACTGCGAATGCCGTCCCGAGACGCACGCCGATTTTCAGTCGGTTCAAACCCATCATGTGCTCCTTCGTGCATGACGGGCCCCACGTCGCAGAGACCCCGACATGACCATTCGGCAGAACCGGGCTGAACCTGAGTGGATGGGGCGTTCAGCCCATCTCGTCGACGGCGGCCTGGAGCAGTTTCCAGGCGGCCTCGGCGTGCCGGTCCCGGGTGGCCGGTGCCCCGACGGCGAACCGGAGCACGTACCGGCCGCCGACCCGGGTGTGGGTCAGGTACGCCTGGCCGGTCGCGTTCACCCGGCGCAGCAGCTCCTCGTTGACGGCGTCACCCGCCGAACCGGCGCCGGTGGAGCCGTCGCCGCGGGAGTCGTCGCCGGGGGAGTCGTTGCCGGTGGAGCCGTCGCCGCGCAGGCGGAAGCAGACCAGCGAGAACGGGTGCGGCGCCACGATCTCGAAGCGCTCGTCGGCGCGTACCAGCTCCGCGAAGCGCTGCGCGGTCGCCACCCCGGACCGGATGTGCGCGCGCAGCCCCTCGGCGCCGTACCAGCGCAGCACGAACCACAGTTTCAGGGCCCGGAACCGCCGCCCCAGCGGCACCTGCCAGTCGCGGTAGTCGATCACCTCGCCGGACTCGCTGGCGGCGTTGCGCAGGTACTCCGGCAGTACCGTCAGCGCCCGCACCAGCTCGGCGCGTTCGGCGACCCAGAACGCGTCACAGTCGAAGCCGGTCAGCAGCCACTTGTGCGGGTCGAAACAGTACGAATCGGCGTGTTCCAGGCCGGCGTGGGACCAGCGCAGCTCGGGGCAGACCGCGGCCGCCCCGGCGTACGCGGCGTCGACGTGCAGCCAGACGCCGTACTCCTGGCAGATCGCCCCGATCTCGCCCAGCGGGTCGACCGCCGTGGTCGAGGTGGTGCCGATCGTGGCGACGACCAGGGCCGGAACTCTGCCTTCGGCCAGGTCGGCGTCGAGGGCGGCGCGCAGGGCGTCCGGGCGCATCGCGTACCGGTCGTCCACCTCGACCGCGCGGACGTTCTCGTCGCCGACGCCGGCGAGCCGGGCGGCCTTCTCGATGGACGAGTGGCCCTGGGTGGAGGCGTAGACGGTGTAGCGTTCCCGGATTCCGGACCGCCGCCAGGCGCCACCGCTGGCGCGGTGCAGCGCGGCGAGCGTCGCGACGAGCGCGGCCGAGGAGGCCGAGTCCTGGATCACCCCGCCGCCGCCCGCCGTCGACCGGAACGCCGCCGGCAGGTCGAGCAGGTCGGCCAGCCAGTCCAGCACGACGGTCTCCACCTCGGTGGCGGCCGGGCTGGTCGACCAGAGCATGCCCTGGACGCCGAGGGCGGCGGAGACCAGGTCACCCAGGACCGACGGGCCGGAGGTGTTGGCCGGGAAGTAGCCGAAGAACGCCGGGTGCTGCCAGTGGGTCAGGCCGGGGACGATCACCCGGTCGAGGTCGGCGAGGACGGCGGCGAAGTCCTCGCCGTTCTCCGGCGCGCGGTCGGGCAGCCGCGCGGCGATCTCGCCGGGGCGTACGTCCGGGGCGACGGGCAGGTGTTCCAGCTCCGTCCAGTACCGGGCGATCCAGTCGACCACCTCGTGCCCGTACCGGCGGAACTCCTCGGGTGTCATGTGTGCTGCCACGCCAGCGACCATAGTCCCGGCCCTGTCGAGTCCCGGCCGGGCGGCCCTGCGGCCCCCGCGTACATGTGGTACGCAGGGTTAATGTTCTCGCCGCTCGCGGGGCTGCTGCCGGATCTGGCCGATCTCTACCAGGATCTGCACCGGCATCCCGAGTTGTCCTTCGCGGAGACCCGCACCGCGGTCGAGCTGGGCCATCACCTGCGCGAGCTCGGGTACGAGGTGGCCGTCGGCGTCGGGCGTACCGGCGTGGTCGGCGTGCTGCGGAACGGCGCGGGCCCCACCGTGATGCTGCGGGCCGACATGGACGCGCTGCCGGTCACCGAACGTACCGGCCTGCCGTACGCGTCGACCCGGGCCGGCGTGATGCACGCCTGCGGCCATGACCTGCATTGCGCCTGGTTGGTGGGCGCGGCGGCGCTGCTGGCGCACAGCGGTGACCGGTGGGCGGGCACCGTCCTGGTGGTGTTCCAGCCGGCGGAGGAGGTCGGCGGCGGGGCCGAGGCGATGGTCGACGACGGGTTGTTCGACCGGTTCGGCCGGCCGGACGTGGCGCTCGGCCAGCATGTCGGACCGGCCCCGGCGGGCCGGGTGCTGTCCCGGCCGGGCCTCATGATGGCGGCCAGCGACTCGCTGCGGGTGCGCCTGTTCGGCCGCGGCGGGCACGGCGCCCGGCCGGAGTCCACGGTGGATCCGGTGGTGATGGCCGCGTCGACCGTGCTCCGGCTGCAGACCGTCGTCTCCCGTGAGGTGCCCGCGACCGAGGCGGCGGTGGTCACGGTCGGCGCCCTGCACTCGGGTACGAAGGAGAACATCATCCCCGACGATGCCGAGCTGAAGCTGAGCGTGCGCAGTTTCGACCCCCGGATCCGGGAACTGGTCCTGGCCGGCATCGAGCGGATCGTCCGCGGGGAGGCGGCCGCTGCGGGTGCGCCGAAGCCGCCCGAGATCGAGCTGGAGCGGGCGTTCGCCCCGGTGGTCAACGACGAGGCGGCCACGGCACGGGTCAGTGACGCGTTCATCGCGCACTTCGGCGCCGACCGCGTGGTGCCGGCGCCGTTGCTGACCGGTGGTGAAGACTTCGGCGAGTACTCCACCCGGGGCGGCTTCCCGTCGGTGTTCTGGTTCGTGGGCGGCACCGATCCGGACGCGTACGCGCGGGCGGAGCAGTTGGGCCGGGTGGATCGCGACATCCCGTCCAACCATTCCCCGTACTTCGCGCCGGTGCTGGATCCGACGCTGTCCACCGGGGTGGAGACGCTGGTCACGGCCGCGCTGGCGTGGCTGGAGGTCGGGGACGGGCCACAAGCGCGTGGGACGGTGGGCGAACGGGTCGGTACCGACCACGGCGAGGGTCGACCGGTGGGCGAACGGGCCCGTGCCGACCACGGCGAGGGTGACCGTGCGGGGCCGGTCGGCGCGTG
The DNA here is from genome assembly GCF_049999945.1 of Planosporangium spinosum. NCBI lineage: Bacteria > Bacillati > Actinomycetota > Actinomycetes > Micromonosporales > Micromonosporaceae > Planosporangium > Planosporangium spinosum. Next base: position 51,948 of record NZ_JBLYUB010000022.1, read on the forward strand.
AGTGAAACTCGCTCAATCAAACATGTCAATTCTACCCTTAGTGACGAGAACGTCACATTCGGGTGGTGGGGCATGGGTGACCGGGACGACCTCGACGACCTCGGTGTCGGTCTGCCGCCACCGGCCAACCTTCCCAGGCGTGCCGTGGTCAGCGGTGAGATTGTCAAGATCGAGGAGGCGTACCCGCGAGCGGTCGCCGTCGGACCGGGCCTGATCGCCGCCGTGCTGTGCGGCGCCACCGTGACCCGGCTGTTCACCGCGCTCCTTGCGGCGGTGCTGCGGACCCGGGCCGGCGCCGGGGACGGGCGCGGCTGGAAGGCTCTGCGCCAGGGGCCCGAGTTCCGGGTCACGCCGATCTGGATCCGGGACACCGACGGCATGTTCGTCGAGTTGGAGGTACACGGCTACCTCTCGGGCCGGGCCCTGCGGCGGCGCGACCGGGTCCGGGTGACCGCCCACCGTCAGAACCGGCCGCACCTGCCGATGCGGGCGCACCGCATCGAGAACCTGACGATCGGCCGGATCGTCGTCCCTCGCCGGCCGACGGTGTGGACCCATCTGGGGCCCGGTCTGCTGCTCCAGGCGGCGGCGGGACTCGTGGGCGTCGCGCTGCTGGTGGCGTGCGTCTGGGTCGGTGGCTGAGCGCCGCCACCCCGACGGACGCCGAGCCTCGACGGGCGCCGCCACCCCGACGGGCGCCCCGCCCCGCGCGGTCGGGTCCCGGGTGCCCCCGGTTAGCCGGGCCGGGGGTGGGTAGGCCCTCCGGACGCGATCCGCGACCGGAGGTGGGCGACGGCGTGAACACTCGACTCTGGCGGCGGCTGGCGCTCGGCGCGGCCGCCGGTGCGGTGGGCATCCTGGGGGTGCGGTTCGTACGCCGGGCCGCCCGGCCGGACCACGGCGATGACCGCCGCGCGTACCTGCGGGCCACCACCATCTACCGGTCACCGGCCGAGGTGTACGCGTTCTGGCGCGACCTGCCCACCATCGCCCGGGCGGTGGGGAACGTGGTACGGGTCGACGAGGTCGACGACCGGCGCTCCCGGTGGGTCGTGGCGGAGCCGGGCGGTACGTCGCGGGAATTCGTGGTCGAACTCCTGGTCGACGAGGCGCAGCGGCTGCTGGTCTGGCGGGCCGAGGACGCACCTGTCCCGCACGAGGGGCGGGTCGAGTTCCGCGAGGCGCCCGGCCGGCGCGGTACGGAGGTGCGGCTCTTCCTGGAGTACGCGCGGCCGGTCGACCCGGCGATCGGCCCGGTGACCGCCCGCCAGGTCGACCGGGCGCTGACCGGCGTCCTCCGCAGGGCCAAGCAGATCATTGAGACCGGCGAGGTCATCACGGTCGAGGGGCCCAGCGGTCGGGCCGCGCCGCCCGAACCGGCCACCGCGCCGCAGCAGTCCACCGCGCCGCAGCAGCCCACCGCGCGGCAACCTGCGACGCCGCGGTCACCGGCCGCCGCGCCGGTCCGGCCGTCGGGAGGTCCGGCGTGAAGGCGCTCTGCTGGGAGGGGGTGAACCGGGTCGGCGTCGAGACCGTGCCCGACCCCCGGATCGAGGACTCCCGGGACGCGCTCGTGCGGGTGATGGCGAGCAGCGTCTGCGGCTCGGACCTGCACCTGATCGACGGGTACGTACCGGCGATGCGTGCGGGCGACATCCTCGGCCACGAGTTCGTGGGCGAGATCGTGGAGACCGGTCCGGACGTGCGTACCGTGGCGGTCGGGGAGCGGGTCGTGGTCGGGGCGACCATCGGCTGCGGCGGCTGCTGGTACTGCGATACCGACCAGTGGGCGCTGTGCGACAACACCAACCCGCACGCCGACGTTGCCGAGGGGCTGTGGGGACACTCGCCGGGAGCCGTGTTCGGGTCGTCGATGCTGACCGGCGGGTACGCCGGCAGCCACGCCGAGTACGTGCGGGTGCCGTTCGCCGATTACGGGATCTACCGGATACCGCTGGACGTGCCCGACGAGACCGCGGTGTACGCCTCGGACGCCGCGCCGACCGGTTGGATGGCCGCTGAACTGTGCGATGTCCACGACGGTGACGTGGTGGCGGTGTGGGGGGCCGGCGCCGTGGGACAGTTGGCCGCCCAGGCGGCCCTGGTGCTCGGCGCGGTGCGGGTGGTCGTGATCGACCGGTGCCCCGACCGGCTCGCCGCCGCCCGGGACGCCATCGGAGCGGACACTCTGGACTACCGGAGCACCGACGTGCAGGAGGCGCTGCGCGAGCTGACGGCCGGCCGCGGGCCCGACGCCTGCATCGAGGCGGTCGGCATGGAGGCCGACGGCGACGGCTTGGCCGGCGCGTACGACCGGGCCAGGCGGGTGGTGGGGGCGCGGCCCACCGAGCGGCCCAGCGCGGTACGTGCGGCGGTCCAGGCGTGCCGCAAGGGCGGTACGGTCGCGATGGTCGGCGCCTTCACCGGTACCGCGGACGGGTTCCCGCTGGGTGCGCTCATGCACAAGGGGCTCACGCTGCGCTCGGGGCAGCAGCCCGCGCAGCGGTACCTGCCGGTGGTACTGGACCGGATGGCCCGCGGCGACCTCTCGGCCGGGTACCTGACCACGCACCGGATACCGCTGTCCGACGGGGGGCGCGGCTACGACCTGTTCCGGCGCAGGGCCGACGGCTGCCTGCGCGTGGTCTTCCAGCCGCAGGCGTGAACCGCGGCCTTCCGGCCGCAGGCGTGAACCGCCCGGGTGGGGGCGTCACCGGCTCAGCCGCTGCCCGCCCGGTCGCCGGGTTCGCCCTCGCCGAGCAGGTCGGGTACCTGGCGTAGCGCCTCGGACGCCTCGTCCTGCGCGTACTCCCCCTCGGGGAGGCCGTCGACGATCGCGAGTTGGTCGGCCGGCAGTTCGGCGGCGACCGCCGCGCGATGGATCTCGTCGCGCGACAGGCGTTCCTGCCCGTGGTACTGATACACGTCGTCGAGAAACGCGTCCAAGCTCATGATGACGGGCTACCCGGTCGGGAGAGCGCGAAACGACCGGCCCTCCGCAAGATCACAAGAACCCGCCGGTTGCGGGTTAATCGGGCCGAAGCCGGGGTAGCGCACGCGCCGTGCCAGCCATGACCGGTTTCAATCCCGTCCGCGCGGTCCGGAAGATCGCCGTCCTGCGGGCGAACGCCCTGGGCGACTACATCTTCAGCCTGCCGGCCCTGTACGCCTTGAAGGCGGCCTATCCCGGGGCCGAGGTCACCCTGTTGGGCGCGCCGTGGCATGCCCGCGTCCTGTCCGGGCGCCCCGGGCCGATCGACTATGTGGCGGTCGTGCCGGCCGTACCCGGCGTGCGCGGCGGCGACAGTCCGCCGGGCGAGCTGGACGCCTTCTACCGCTGGGCGATGGGGGAGGAGTTCGACATCGCGCTGCAACTGCACGGCGGGGGCCGGAACAGCAACCCGATCGTGCGGGCGCTCGGCGCCCGGGTGACCGCCGGGCTTCGGGAGGTGGACGCGCCGCCGCTGGACCGGTGGATCCCGTACGTGTACTACCAGCCGGAGGTGTTCCGGTATCTGGAGGTGGTGGGCCTGGTCGGCGCCCCGCCGGTGACCCACACCCCGGTGTTCGAGCTGACCGACGACGACCGCGCGCAGGCCCGGTCGTTGCTGGGGTTGCCGGAGCGGCCCCGGGTCGTGCTGCACCCGGGCGCGAGCGACCGCCGGCGGCGCTGGCCGGCGGAGCGGTTCGCCGCCGTCGGCGACACGCTCGCCGCGGCGGGCGTCGAGGTCGTCGTGACGGGTACCGGTCCCGAGCGCGCGATCGTCGCCGAGGTGTGTGGCCGGATGCGGCAGCCCGCCCGCGCGGTCGTCGACGAGCTGACCGTTCCCGGCCTCGCCGGGCTGCTGGCCGACTGTGCGCTCGTCATCGCCAACGACACCGGGCCGCTGCACCTGGCGGCGGCGGTCGGTACCCGTACCGTCGGGTTGTTCTGGGTGGGGAACATGATCAACGCGGCGTCGCCGGAGCGCCGGCGGCACCGGCCGCTGATCTCGTGGACGATCCACTGCCCCGAGTGCGGCCTGGACTGTACCCGGGACCTCTACCCCGAGCGCGCCGGTGGTACAGGCTGCCGGCACTCGCCGTCGTTCGTCGCGGACATCCCCGTCGCCGAGGTGGCGGCGGAGGCGCTGGACCTGCTCGCGGCGTACCGCCGGGATCGGGTGCCGGTCTCCCTGCCGGGCCGCTGAGCCCGCCGGCTCTCCGTGACCGTGAAGGCTCTGCGTGGCCCTGACGCCGTGGCCCTGGCCCCGAAAAGTCTTCACGATCATGTGAAAATATATCCAAGGTTATCAATTCTGCGGTATGTTTCTCTCGCTGGCCAGGAAAGCGTTTTCCTAGCGGAGAGGAGCATGCTGATGAGACGACCGGCGACAAGGGTGCTCGTCGTCGCCGTGGCGGCAGCCGGAGCGCTGGCCGGCACGGTGGCCGGCACCGCCTCGGCGGCGACCGCCCCGGCCCCGACCGTCCTGGCGACCGCCCCGGTCACCTTCCCGGCCGCCACCGGCCAGGAGAACGTCACCGCCACCCGTACCGTCTCCGGCACGTTCGACGGCGGGCTGAAGCGGTACGTCCCGGTCGGCCTCGGCGACGGGACGTCGAGCGAGAGTCAGAAGCCGGTGTTCACCCTCAACAACGGCGCCACGTTGAAGAACGTGATCATCGGTGCCCCCGGCGCCGACGGCGTGCACTGCAAGGGCACCTGCACGCTGCAGAACGTCTGGTGGGAGGACGTCGGGGAGGATGCCGCCACCCTGGAGGGCAGCGCCCCGGCGGGGTCGGTCATGACGATCGACGGGGGTGGCGCGCGCAAGGCCGCCGACAAGGTCTTCCAGCACAACGGTCCCGGTACCTACGTCATCCGGAACTTCTTCGTCGACGACTTCGGCAAGCTGTACCGGTCCTGCGGCAACTGCAAGAGCAACTACCAGGGCCGGCGTGACGTGGTGGTGCAGAACGTCATCGCGCAGGCCGGCAAGAGCGCGCTCGTGGGTGTCAACAGCAACTACGGCGACACCGCGCGGCTGTCGAAGGTGACGATCTACGGCGACCCGAACCACAAGCTGGTGATCTGCCAGAAGTACACCGGCAACAACACCGGCGCCGAACCGCCCAAGGCCGGCACCGGACCGGACAGTACCAACTGCCTGTACTCGGCGTCGGACATCACCTACAGGTAGGGGACGCTGGCCGGCGGGCGAAGTCTCCTGGTGAGCGGGGTTCGTGGGGCGGCGCCACCGCGAACCCCGCGCGTCCGGCCTCCCACAACTGGAAAGTTTCTTGACTATTGGGCACCTCGATGTGAGCATTCCTAGGACCGGGGGCACTGTGAGCGCTCCCACCGGGACTTCGGGGGTATGTCGCCCATGACTGGTCAGCGCAGTGCCTACCTGCTGCGGCTCGCCGACGCGGTACTGCAGCCGGGCTTCGTCGGAACCACACCACCCGCCTGGGTGTGCCGACGGCTGGCCGACGGGCTCGGCGGCGTCGCGCTGTTCAGTCGCAACATCGTCGACCCGGCCCAGGTGGCCGCGCTGACCGCGGCGCTGCGCGCGGAGAACCCCGACGTGATCGTCGCCATCGACGAGGAGGCCGGTGACGTCACCCGGCTGGAGTCGCGCACCGGCAGCTCCCGCCCCGGCAACCTGGCCCTCGGCGCCGTCGACGACCCCGCCCTCACCGAGGCGGTGGCCCGCGAGCTGGGGTACGAACTGGCGGCGGTGGGCGTCACGCTCAACTACGCGCCGGACGCCGACGTCAACTCCAACGCCGACAACCCCGTCATCGGGGTGCGCTCCTTCGGCTCCGACGCCGACCTGGTCGCGCGGCACACCGCCGCCTGGGTACGCGGCCTGCAGACCGCCGGCGTCGCCGCCTGCGCCAAGCACTTTCCCGGCCACGGCAACACCAGCGTCGACTCACACCATGCCGCGCCGGTGATCGAGGCGACCCGCGACGAACTGTTCGCCTGCGAGCTGCTGCCGTTCCGGGCGGCGGTCGGGGCGGGGGTCCAGGCGATCATGAGTGCGCACCTGTACGTGCCCGCCGTCGACCCGGACCTGCCGGCCACGGTGAGCCGCCGGATGCTGATCGAGGTGCTCCGCGGCGACCTGGGGTTCGACGGCCTGATCATCACCGACGGCATCGAGATGGCCGCCGTGGCGAAGCCGTACGGGCTGGCCGGCGCCACGGTCCGGGCGCTCGCCGCCGGGGCCGACGCGATCTGCGTGGGCGGCGAGACCGCCGACGAGGCGTCCGCCGCCGCGCTGCGTGACGCGATCGTGGACGCGGTGACCGCCGGTACCCTCCCCGAGGAGCGGCTGGCCGACGCGGCCGAGCGGGTGCGGCGGCTGGCCCGGTGGGCGTCCACCACCCGGACGTCGCGGGCCGCCGCGAACGGCTACGCCAACGGGCACGCGGTGCCCCTCGGGCTCGCCGCCGCCCGCCGGGCGGTCCGGCTGAACGGCGACGCGGCGGCCGCCACCCTGCCCCTGGCCGGCGCGCCGCACGTGGTCGAGTTCGTGGCGCCCGGCAACATGGCGATCGGGCCCGAGACGCCGTGGGGCCTGGCCGAGCCGCTGGGCGGGCTGCTCCCCGGTACCACGTCGGTACGGGTGACCGCCGACGAGTTCCCCGACGCGGCCCGCCTGGGTGAGATCGCCCTGGCCCCGTCCGCCGGCCGTCCGCTGGTCCTCGTGGTCCGCGACGCGCACCGCCACCCGTGGATGACGCGGGCGTTGAGCGTACTGCTCGCGGCCCGCCCGGACGCGGTCGTGGTCGAGATGGGCGTACCGGCCGTCCGTACCGGCCGGGTGTACCTGGCGACCTACGGCGCCAGCCGCGCCAACGGCCTCGCCGCGGCCGAGGTACTCGCCGGCCGCGCCTGAACGGGGCGGCGGAGACCGGCCCGGCCGTGACAGGATCCGGCGGTGCGGATACGGGGAGCTCTGCTGGCGCTGTTCGGGGCGGCGGCACCGGTACAGGTGTTCGGCGTACTGATCGCGGAGCGGAAGCTGGAGTTGCAGGCCGGCCTGGTCGCGCTGGCCGCGCTCACCGGCTACGCCGCGCTCGCCGGTCGTACGGCCCGCCCCGGGGTCCGCTGGCCGCTGCTGGCCGGCGTGGCCGTGCTGACCGCCCGCACGGCCGTCGACCTGGCCCGCTACCGGTCGCCGGGGCCGATGGCGTGGATGGTGTCGACGGAACCGCCGCCGTCGTGGCCGGACCTGCTCGGCCAGGGGCTGTGGCGGGCGGCGCCGGTCCTGCTCGCGTACGCCTGTCTCGCGGCCGCCGTCGTCGCGCTGCCACCGCGCCGCCGGCCGCGCCTCGGCGCCGTGGCGGCCGGCGCCGCGCTGCTCGGGTACGGATACCTCGGCTACCTGCTGGTCACCTCCGGCTACGGGATGCGCGGGCTGCCGGGCGGTGACGGCCTGCGGGAGAACCTCGGCGGCCTGGTACCGGCGCTGCTGGTGCTCGGGATCGCGCTCGCCGCGGCCGTCCTGGCCGGGCAGCGCGCCGGCGCCGGGGCACTGGCGGGGCCGGGCCTGGCGCTCATGGTGGTACCCACCACGCTGGTCGGCGGGTCACTGGCGCTCGTCGGCGTGCAGACGCTGTTCGCGTACCCGCTCGACGTCGACCGCACCGTCCCGTCATTCGTCGAACTCGGGGTCCGGGTGGGCGCGGAGTCCGTGCTCCAGCCGGCCGCGGCGGTCGCGAGCGCGTTGTACCTCGTCGGGCTCGCCCTGGTGGTGATCGGCTGTCTGGGCCGCCCGGGGAGAAGATCCGGCCACCCGGAGGGGAACGACGGCATGCCGCGGTAGCCGGGGCAGCCAGCCGGCGAGCCGCGGTAGCCGCGGCAGTCAGCCGGCGAGCCGCGGTAGCCGCGGCAGTCAGCCGGCGAGCCGCGGTAGCCGCGGCAGTCAGCCGGCGCGGGCGGCCCGGACCGCCTCGACGAGCTGGGTGCGGGCCCGCGCGACGCGGGAGCGGATCGTGCCCACCGGCACCTGCTCGACGTCGGCCGCCTCTTCGTAGGACAGGCCGATCACCTGCGTGAGCACGAACGCGCTGCGCCGGTCGTCGGGCAGGGCCCGCAGCAGGTCATCGGCGGCGAGCAGGCCCGCGGCGTCGGGGACGCTTCCGGGCCGGGGTTGGGCGGCCAGCCGGCGGTCGAGGCGTCGCAGCCGGGTGAGCGCGCGGATGTGGTCGGCGCAGGCCCGGCGGGCGATGCCCAGCAGCCAGGTCCGGGCGGTCGACCGCCCGGCGAACTCCGGCAGCGCGCGGAACGCCCGCAGGTAGGTGTCCTGGGTGAGGTCGTCGGCGGCGTCCCGGTCGACCAGCGCGGCCACGAACCGCCAGACCTCGGCCTGGGTGGACCGCACGAAGGCGGTGGCCGCCGCCGGGTCCCCGGCGCGAGCGGCCAGCAGCGACCGGGTTGTCGGGTCGGTCGACTCGTCCGTTCCGGGCCTCCGGTCAACGCTCACGCCGATTGACTGTACGTGGCCCGGCGCCGACCGCGGATCCCCGGCCGGGAACTTTTCCCGCCGGTCCGGCGACTACCCGGGCATGACGGCCCATTTCGCCCTCACCTGTGACCAGGCGCGCCTGGCCTTGTCCGCACGTCTCGACGGCGAACCGATCGGCGTGCCGGCCGACCGGCTGGGCTCGCACCTCGACACCTGCCCCGCCTGCGCCGACTGGCTTCGCCGGGCCGAGCAGGTGACCCGGCTGGTCCGGCTGCAACCGGCCCGGGTACCCGACCTCACCCGGACGATCCTCGCGGCCGTCGCCGCCGACCGGGCCAGGCCGGTACCCGCGCCGCCGGCCGGGCGGGGACTCGTCGCGTCCGGCCGGCGCGGGTACCGGCGCCTCGGCGCCCCCGGCCGGCAGGCCCTGATGCGGCTGTTGCAGGCCGCGGTCGCCGCGGTCGCCGCGATGCAACTGCTCGACATCATGCCGGTCATGCTGGGCATCAGCGCCGACGCGCACGCCAGCCACGAGGTCGGTGCCTTCGCCGCGGCGGTGGCGGCGGCGTTCCTGCTGGCGGCCTTCCAGCCCAGGCTGGCCCGCGCGTACACCCCGATCGCGGTCGTGCTGGCGGTGTGCCTGATCGCCACTAGCGGCCTGGACATCGGTGAGCACCGGGTGACCGTCCTGCACGAGCTCGTCGGCCACCTCGGCACGCTGCTCCAGACCGTTCTGATCTTCGCTCTCGGGCGGCTGTACCCCGGGGCCCGGCAGCAGGCGGCCGACCGGCCGGGACCGGGCGACCCGGCGCGCGCGGCCGCCTGACGCGCCCGGACGTGCCGGGGCGCATCGCCGGACGTACCGGGGCGTGCCGGCCGACCGGGGGTGGCGTGCCGGCCGACCGGGCAACGCGTGATCCGCGCCTGGCCGAGGTCCGGCACGGCGGCGGTGGCCTCTTCTAAGCTGCGTGTCCATGGCACGCACCGCATTCGGCCGGCCCCTGCGCGGCGTCGCGTTCGATGCCGCCCTCGCCGCCGGGGTGGCGCTGCTGGCGGTGGCGGCCATCAAGACCCGGCCGATCGGCCCGTGGCTGACGCTGATCGGCCTGGCCATGGCCGGCGCCCTGCTGTTCCGGCGGGTCCGCCCGACCCTGGTCGGGGTCGTGGTGGCGGCGCTGGCCCTGGTCCAGACCCTGATCGGCGGGGCGTCCCAGGGCTTCGATGTGGCGGTGCTCATCGCCATGTACAGCGTCGTCAAGTACGCCGCCCGGCTGCGCGACGGCATCGTGGCCGGCGTCGTCGTGCTGGCCGGCGCAGCGCTCGACTCCCGGCACCCGCGGGGCGTCTGGTGGGCCACCCTCATGTTCGAGGCGCTGGTCATGGGGGCGTTCTGGCTGGTCGCGATGAACCTTCGAACCCGCCGGCTGTACGTGCTCAGCCTGGAGGAGCGGGCCACCACCCTCGAACGGGAGCGGGACGCCCAGGCCCGCGCGGCGGTGGCCGAGGAGCGCACCCGGATCGCCCGGGAACTCCACGACGTGGTCGCGCACAGCCTCGCGGTGATGATCGTGCAGGCGGACGGGGCCACGTACATGCTCGACCGGGACCCGGACACCGCCCGTGCCGCGGTCAAGACGGTCGCCGAGACCGGCCGGGATGCGCTGGAGGAGATGCGGCGGCTGGTCAGCGTCCTGCGCGACGCGGCACCCGCCGAGCCGGCCGGGGTCGGAGCGCCCGGTGTCGACGCGGCCGGAGTCGAGCCGCCCGCCGCGACCCGCGCGGTCGACGGGCGGCGCCCTGCGGCGCTCGGCGAACTGGGCGCGCTGCTCGACCGGTCCCGTGCGGCCGGGCTGGTGGTCCGCGACCGGCAGGCCGGCCAGCCGGCCGCCCTGCCGGCCGGGCTGGACCTGACCGTCTACCGGGTGGTGCAGGAGTCGCTCACCAACGCGCTCAAGCACGCCGGTACCGGCGCCACGGTCGATCTCGTCCTGGACTACTCGCACGCCGGCGAGATCGGCGTACGGGTCACCGACGACGGCGGCGGCACCCCCGTCGGCAGGCCCGCGCCGTCGGGCGGCCACGGCCTGGTCGGCATGCGGGAACGGGTCGCCGTGTACGGCGGCAGCTTCCACGCCGGCCCGCGGCTGGCCGGGGGCTGGGAGGTGGCGGTCCGGCTGCCGCTACCGTCGAGCCGCACCGAACCCGAGGAGGAGACGACGGCATGACGATCCGCGTGGTGATCGTGGACGACCAGGCGCTGGTCCGGGCCGGATTCACGATGGTGCTCGGCTCCCAGCCGGACATGGAGGTCGTCGGGGAGGCCATCGACGGCGCCGACGCACTCCGCGTGTTGGCCCGTGCCGAGGCCGACGTCGTCGTCATGGACATCCGGATGCCCACCATGGACGGGGTCGAGGCGACCCGGCGGCTGTGCCAGGATCCGGATCGGGCCACGGTGGCCGGCCGGCCGCGCGTCCTCGTGCTGACCACGTTCGACACCGAGGCCGACGCGTTCGCCGCGTTGCAGGCCGGCGCGAGCGGCTTCCTGCTCAAGAACGTCCCGCCCGAGGAACTGCTGGCCGCGATCCGGGTGGTGGCCAGCGGCGACTCCGTGGTGGCGCCGCGCATCACCCGCCGGCTGCTCGACCGGTTCGCCGACCAGCTCGGTGCGGGGCCCCGTACCGATCCCCGGCTGGAGCTGCTGACCGAGCGCGAGCGGGACGTGCTGCTGCTGGTCGCGCAGGGCCTGTCCAACGCCGAGATCGGCGCCCGGCTGTACGTCGCGGAGGCGACCGTGAAGACCCACGTCGGCAAGATCCTCACCAAGCTGGAGCTGCGCGACCGGGTCCAGGCGGTGGTGCTGGCGTACGAGACGGGCCTGGTCACGCCGGGTACCTGAGCGGGGTCTACGACCTGCCCGAGCGGGGCCTACGACTCAGGTCGTAGGGGTTGCGCCCTAGGGTCACGACCTCGGAACGACGCAGATCGAGAGCCTCGGTGGAGATCATCCGCCGGCCCGCGGCCGTAGCGTCGGTACACGTCACACAAACCGCCTTTGAGCAGGGAGTACACGTGTCCGCCGTCTCGCCACCGCCGCTGCGTACCAGTGCCGCCGTCGCGGCCCGCGGCCTCACCAAGGTCTACGGGTCCGGGGACGCCGCGGTGACCGCCCTCGACTCCGTCGACGTCGACTTCGCCCCGGGCCGGTTCACCGCGATCATGGGCCCGTCGGGTTCCGGCAAGTCGACGCTGATGCACTGCCTGGCCGGGCTGGACCGGCCCAGCGGTGGGTCGGTCCACATCGCCGACTCCGAGATCACCCGCATGGACGACAAGCGCCTGACCCTGCTGCGCCGCGACCACGTCGGCTTCGTGTTCCAGAAGTTCAACCTGCTGCCGGCCCTGACCGCCGCCGAGAACATCCTGCTGCCGCAGGCCATCGCCGGCCGCAAGCCGGACGCGGCCTGGTACCGGCAGATCGTCGCCGCGGTCGGGCTCACCGACCGGCTGTCCCACCGGCCCAGCCAGCTCTCCGGCGGTCAGCAGCAGCGGGTGGCGATCGCCCGGGCCCTGGTGACCCGGCCCTGGGTGGTGTTCGCCGACGAGCCGACCGGCAACCTCGACTCCCGGTCGGGCGCCGAGGTGCTGCGGTTGCTGCGCGAGGCGGTGGACAGCCTCGGCCAGACCGTGATCATGGTGACGCACGACCCGGTCGCCGCCGGGCACGCCGACCACGTGGTCTTCCTGGCCGACGGCCGGATCGTGCGCGAACTGCCCGAGCCGACCGCCGAGAAGGTCCTCGACGTGATGGCCGGCCTCGACACCGCCGCTGCCGCCAGCGCGAAGCAGAGCCGGTGACCGGGATGGTGAGACTGACTCTGCGCTCGTTGCGGGCGCACGCGCTGCGGCTGGCGCTGTCGTCGCTGGCCATCGTGCTGGGCGTCGCGTTCATCGCCGGCACGCTGATGTTCACCGACGGCCTGCGGGCCGCCTCGTACGCCAAGGCCGGCACCTTCGACCGCCACACCGACGTCGCCGTCTACCCGGCCGACAACGGGCCGTCCGACCCGGACGACCGGCCCCACCTCGACGACGCGACCGTCGCGAAGGTACGGGCGGTCGACGGGGTGCGCGCCGCCGAGGGGGAGCTGAGCGGCGCCGGCGGCGTCCTGGGCAGCAACGGCCGGCCGGTCCTCGGGTACTCGCTGGTCTTCAGCCTGCCGACCGACCCCGCCCTGCAGTCGTACAAGATCGCCCGGGGCCGGCTGCCGCAGCGCGCCGGCGAGGTGGTGCTGGACACCCGTACCGTGGACAAGCAGAAGTTCACGGTCGGCGCCAGCGTCCGGGTGGGCGGCCAGGGCGGCCAGGCCGCGCCGTACACCCTGGTCGGCGTGGTGGACGTCGCCGGCACCTCGAAGGACTTCGGGGGCGCCTTCATCGGCCTGGTCGGCTCCGACGCCCGTACCGTCACCGGCGAAAAGGAGTACGGCCGCATCGTCGTCGCCGCGCGGCCCGGTACCTCCGACACCGGCCTGGCCGCGAAGGTCAGGGCCGCCGTCGGCGCCGGCGTGACCGTCAAGACCCACCAGCAGGTACTCGACGACGCGCTGGACGACGCCGTCCGCGACATCCGGCAGTTCAACATGATGCTGCTGCTGTTCGCCGCGATCTCGGTCCTGGTCGCCGCGTTCGTCATCGCCAACACGTTCACGATCGTGCTGGCCCAGCGGACCCGCGAGACCGCGCTGCTGCGGCTGGTGGGCGCCACCCGCGGCCAGGCGTTCCGGTCGGTGCTGCTGGAGTCGGCCGTGGTCGGCGCCGTCGCGTCGCTCACCGGGGTGGCCGTCGGCGCGGGCATCGCCGTGGGTATGCAGGCGCTGCTGCGCTCGATGGGGCTGCCGATCGAGGGCGGGCCGGTGCTCGCCGCGTCCACGGTGGTCCTGTCGGTCGGGCTCGGTACGGCCATCACGGTCGCCGCGGCGCTCGTACCGGCCTGGCGCGGCACCCGCGTCCCGCCGGTCGCCGCGCTGTCCGACGCGGCGGTGGAGACCGCGCGCCCCGCGGGGTGGCTGCGCCTGGGCGCAGGTGCCGTCAGCCTCGCGGCCGGGGTGGTGGCGCTCGTGGCGGCCGGACGGTCCTCCAGCATCGCCGTCGTCGGCGCCGGCGCCGTGTTCACCTTCACCGGCATCGCGATGTTCGGCCCGGTCCTCGTCCCCGCGCTGGTACGGGTCCTCGGCTGGCCGGTCCGCCGGCTGCTCGGTGCCACGGCGAACCTGGCCGTCTCCAACGCCGTGCGCAACCCCCGCCGCATCGCGGCGACCGCGACGGCCCTGGTGATCGGCATCGGTCTGGTGTCGTCCTTCGTGGTCGGCGCGCAGAGCGTCAAGGACGGCATCGAGCGCAGCGTCGACAAGCAGGTGGGCGTCGACTACCTGGTGACCGGGATCGGCGGGAGCCTGCCGCAGTCGCTCGTGGACGAGTTGCGGGCCCGCCGCGAACTGGGCCTGGTGTTCCGGCCCCGCGAGACGGTGTCCGACCAGGTACAGGTGGTCTCGGCGGATCCGGGGCTGGTCGGCGACAACCTCCGGCACGTGGACTCCGGTGACGTGGCGAAGCTCGGTACCGGCACCGCGCTGGCGTACCGGTCGCTCGCCCGCGACCGCGACCTGCACGTCGGTTCGACGGTGACCGTGGCCGGCCGGCAGTTCCGGATCGTCGCGGTGGTGGACGGCACCACCGATCCGGTCGACCCGGCCCTGGGGGTACCGGCCGGGCACACGGTCGCCCTGTCCGATGCCGACTTCTCGGTGGTGTTCCCCGACATCACGGGCCACGTGGCGGCCATCGACCCGGCCGCCGGGGTGTCCAGCCAGCGGGCCCGGGACGCGATCGAGTCGGTCGTCACGAACTACCCGACGGTGTCGTTCATGGACCGCGCCGCGTACAAGAAGATGCTCACCGGGACGGTGGACACGGTGCTGGCGTTCGTCACCGCGCTGCTCGGACTGGCCGTGGTCATCGCCCTGGTCGGGGTGGCCAACACGCTGACGCTGTCGGTGGTCGAGCGGACCCGGGAGAACGGGGTCCTGCGCGCCGTGGGCCTGACCCGGGGCCGGATGCGGACCATGCTCGCCGTCGAGGCGGTGCTCATGGCGGGCGTCGGGGCGCTGCTGGGGATGGGCCTGGGTACCGCGGCGAGCGCCGGGGCGGTGGGCTTCCTCAACAGCCTGGGCGGCGAGTTCGCGGTGGCGCTGCCCTGGGGCCGGCTGGCCCTGATCCTCGGGGTCGCCGCCGTGGCCGCGCTCGCCGCCTCGGTCCTGCCGGCCCGCCGCGCCGTGAGCCGGCCGGTGGTCGAGGCCCTCGGCACCGAGTAGCCGCAGATCGGCCCGCCGACCGCCCCGCCAAGATCGGCACAACTTCCGGGAAGTTGTGGTCATAGGGGTAGCCCGAGGCCACAACTTCCCGGAAGTTGCGACGATCATGGCGGGCCGGGCGGGGCCGGGCGGGAGCGGTCGAGGCGGGAGTGTGGGCAGCGGACTTGACTTCGGCGCACAGTCGGCTAATCTTGCGACATCCGCATCCACCGAACGGTGGATCCGGCCGAGATGTTCGGTGTGCACATCGTCAAGAAGCGGCGGTTGTCACCAGCGAAACCATCTTGCGCCGGCACTCAAGCAACGGGTGTCGAGCGACGTTAGCTCCCTGGTTGGGTGCTGCCTGCGCGCGTCTGCGTGCCCAGCTCCCGCCGTGACCTGGCACAAGAAGGAAGACGCTGATGACTACCTCCCTGGACCGTGGCGCCCGCATCGACGAAGACCTCACGACGATCGAGGTCGAAACCTCCGCGACCAGCACCGCCGAAGCGGCGCCGGTCAGCACTCCCTCCCGCGCCGCGAAGGAAGCCGACGCCGCCGCCAAGGCACTGATCGCCGCGCTGGCCGACCTTCCGGCTGACAGCCCCGACCGTCCCCGCGTCCGGCAGCGGCTCATCGAGGCGTACCTGCCGCTGGCCGAGCACCTGGCCCGCCGGTTCCGCAACCGCGGCGAGCCGCTCGACGACCTGGTGCAGGTGGCCTGCCTGGCGCTGGTCAAGTCGGTGGACGGCTACGACCACTCCCGTGGCGCCGCGTTCACCAGCTACGCGATCCCGATGATCCTCGGCGAGCTCAAGCGGCACTTCCGGGACAAGGGCTGGAACGTACGGGTGCCGCGCCGCCTGCAGGAGCTGCGGCTGGACATCGGCAAGGCCAGCGGGGACCTGGCCCAGCGGCTGGGCCACTCGCCGACCGTCGCCGAGCTGGCCGAGCACCTCGGCGTCGGTGAGGACGACATCATCGAGGCGATGGAGTCCGGCCACGCGTACCGGGCGCTGTCGCTGCACGCGCCGGTCGCCGGCGACGAGTCGGGCACCGAGCTGGCCGACATGCTCGGCGACGTCGACCCGGACCTGGAGAACGTGGAGAACCGCGAGGCCCTGCGGCCGTTGATCGCGAAGCTCCCGCAGCGCGAGCAGCGGATCATCGTGATGCGGTTCTTCGGCAACATGACCCAGTCGCAGATCGCCGCGCAGCTCGGCATCTCGCAGATGCACGTGTCGCGCCTGCTCGCGCACGCCATGGGTGTCCTGCGCGAGGGCCTCGTGACCGAGGGACGCCGTTTCTGAGGCGCTGCCTTTCTGAGGCGCTGCCTTTCGAGAGGACGTCGTTACCCGACGGTGCTGTCTTTCGCGCGGTGCTGTCTTTCGAGGGGCGCCCGCCCGCTGACCTGGCCAGCGGGCGGGCGCCCGCTGTTTTCCCGGCCGCCGGCCGGTCCCGTCGACGTTTCCACGGCACCGGCCGGTCCCGTCCGATTCGTTCAAGACGCCGGCCGCCGGTCCCGCCTATGGTGGCGCCATGGCAGTGAAATTCGACCTCATCGGTCTCGTTGTCGCGGACATGGGCAGGTCACTGGCGTTCTACCGGCGCCTCGGGCTGGACCTGCCGCCGGACGCGGACACCCAGCCGCACGTCGAGGTGGCCCTCCCCGGCGGCCTGCGTCTGGCATGGGACACCGTCGAGACCATCCGCTCCTTCGATCCCGACCGGGTACCACCGCAGGGCAGTGCCCGGACGAGCCTCGCGTTCCGCTGTGACGGTCCACAGGAGGTCGACCGGGTGTACGACGAGCTCACCGGGGCCGGCTACCACGGGTACAAGAAGCCGTGGGACGCCTTCTGGGGCCAGCGGTACGCCGTCGTGCACGACCCCGACGGCAACAGTGTGGACCTCTTCGCCTCCGCGTGAGCGTCACGTCGTGAGCAGTTCGGTCAGGCTGACGCCGGCCAGCGCCTTCACCTCGCGGGAAAGGTGGGCCTGGTCGGCGTAGCCGGCCGTCGCCGCGACCGCCGCGAACGGGGTACCGGCGCGGGCCAGCGCCAGGGCGCGCCTCAGTCGCAGCACCCGGGCGAGCGTCTTCGGGCCGTAGCCGAAGGCGTCCAGGCAGCGGCGGTGCAACTGCCGTTCGCTCAGGCCCACCGCTTGCGCGGTCACGGCGACCGGGGTGCCGGCGCGCAGTCGGGCCACGATCACGGCCACGGCGCGGTCGGACGGACCGGCGTCGCGCCACCGCCGTACCGCGGCGACCTCGAGCGTCCGCGGCTGGGCGGCCACCTCGTCGGCGAGCTGGCGTACCCGGTCCGCCGGCCACAACTGCGCCAACGGCACCCGGCTGTCACGCAGCAGGTGGGCGGGGGTCCCGAGGATCGTCGGCCCGGTACCGGGCGCGAAACGCAGTCCGATGTAGCGGGTGCCCGGTGCGCTGGTGGTGACGTACGCCCCGGTGTCGGGGCCGGCCACCAGCAACTCGCCGTCCACCCAGATCACGTCGAGGCACCCGTCGGGGAGAACGCGATGGGTCGCCCCCGCCGCGGGGACGGTACTGGTCCACACCACCGCGCCGGGCAGCAGCGCCGGCCTCTCCCGGTACATGGTCGGAGTATCGCTTCCGACCCGGTCCGCCGGTCATCCGGCCAGGATGGCGGCTGCCCGGCCGATCCGGTGGAGGATCGTGCGGATCGGCGGGTAGCACCACGAGGTGATCTTGAAGACCAGCCACCCCGCCAGCAGGCCGAGCAGTTCGGCGACGGCTACCAGGCCGATTGCCACGTCCACCATCTCCTCCGTCTGAATCGGATCCGCCGACCGCCCCACGTCGCGACGGGGCCCCACCGAGCCGACCGTGCCCCACCGAGCCGACCGTGCCCCACCGACGTACCCCTGGCCCCGCAGGGTCACCATGCACCCTGCTAACCGGATCGGGTCGGTTGGAACCGGCGACGGCCGCCCGTTCCTGCCGACCGTACGGCCCCGTACCACCACGGTCGCCGAGCGCACCGGGTACGGCGTCGCATTTCACGCCGCGTGTCGCATGAGGGGCGAAATACCGGGGATGCACACGGTCCGCCCCGGATGGGGGACGACAGATGGGGGAGGAGAGGATGACAGGATCACCGGGTCGTGAGCCGCGTCATTCCGGAGGCACGGCCGTCCGCCTGTCGGCTGTGCGCACCATCGGTCTCGCGGTACTCACGCTCAGTTTGGCGTTCACCACCGCATGTACCAGTACGGACGACACCTCCACCCGTAAGGGCTCGCTCGCCGGCAACGTCGCGAAACAGCCGGCGCTCAAACTCAGCCCGGCCGCGAACGCGGTGGACGTCCAGGTCGCCGACGGCGTCAAGGTCACCACCGTGTCCGCGGTCCTCGACACGGTCACCCTGACCGATGCTGACAACAATCCGGTGGCGGGTGAGTTCGAGCCCGGCAAGCGTGGCTGGCACAGCACGGCGCCGCTCGCGTTCAACGGCCGGTACACCCTCACGGCGAGCGGGACCGGTCCGCGCGGCCAGCGCCTGACCCAGACGAGCCCGTTCACCACGGTCAACCCGGCGAAGCTGGCCAGCCCGACGCTGCAGGCCAACAAGTTCATGGACCTGGCCGAGCACCCCACGTACGGCGTGGGTCAGCCGGTCATCGTCACCTTCAGTGAGCCGGTCACCAACCGGGCCGCGGCCGAGAAGGCCCTCACGGTGACGACCGAACCCAAGGTCAACGGCGCGTGGCGCTGGTTCAGCGACACCGAGGTGCACTGGCGGCCGCCGGAGTACTGGAAGCCCGGTACGAAGGTGACGGTCAGCACCAACGTGCACGGCCGCAACCTCGGCGACGGCGTGTACGGCGACAAGGACAGCAGCGCCTCGTTCACCGTCGGGCAGTCGAAGATCGCCATCGCCGACGACACGACGCACCACATGCAGGTGTTCATCGACGGCAACATGGTCCGCGACATCCCCGTGGCGATGGGCCTGAACGAGCAGATCGGCAGCATCGATCTGCGTACCCGCAGCGGCCCGCACGTGGTGCTCGGCACCGAGGAGGTGACCCGCATGACCTCGGCGAGCTTCGGCCTGACCGGCGAGGGGGCTTACGACTCGATGGTCCAGTACACCACCCACATCTCCTACGAAGGTGAGTACGTGCACGCGGCGCCGTGGAGCGAGGCCCAGCAGGGCAACAGCAACGCGTCGCACGGCTGTATCAACATCAATACCGAGAACGCCATCTGGTTCATGCAGAACTTCGGGCCCGGCGACGTGGTCGACGTCCGCAACACCGGCCTGCCGCTGCAGCCCACCGACGGGCTGCTCGACTGGACCTTCAGCTGGACCGACTGGGTCAAGGGCGCGGCCACCGGCGCCCGGTAGGCCGGGTGCGCCCAGCCGACGGGGAAGCGGCGAATACGTTGGACAGTCGCGCGCCGGGTGCGCGCGGCTGTCCGGCCGCGTGGCGGCATAGCATCGACCGCATGGCCACACACTTCGATGTCGTCGTTCTCGGTGCGGGTCCGGGCGGGTACGTCGCCGCGATCCGGGCCGCCCAGCTCGGCCTGCGGACCGCTGTCGTCGAGGAGCGGTACTGGGGCGGGGTCTGCCTCAACGTCGGCTGCATCCCGTCCAAGGCGCTGCTGCGCAACGCCGAGCTCGCGCAGGTCGTCACCGGCGAGGCCAAGACGTTCGGCATCCGGTTCGACGGTGAGGTGACCTTCGACTACCGGGCGGCGTACGAGCGCAGCCGGAAGGTCGCCGACGGGCGGGTCAAGGGCGTGCACTACCTGATGAAGAAGAACGGCATCGCCCAGTACGACGGCCGTGGCACCTTCACTGACGACCATACGCTGCGCGTCGGCGACGAGACCCTGACGTTCGACCACTGCGTCATCGCGGCCGGGGCGTCCCCGAAGCTGCTGCCCGGCACCTCGCGCAGTGACCGGGTGGTCACCTACGAAGAGCAGATTCTCAGCGAGTCCCTGCCGCGCCGCATCGTCATCGCCGGCGCGGGCGCGATCGGTGTCGAGTTCGCCTACGTGCTGCGCGCCTACGGCGTCGACGTCACGATCGTCGAGTTCCTCGACCGGATCGTCCCGCTCGAGGACGCCGACGTGTCGGCGGAGCTGGCCCGGCGGTACCGGCGGCTGGGCATCAAGCTGCTCACGTCGACGCGGGTGGAGTCGATCGAGGAAGGCGCCGACGGGGTCCGGGTCACCGTGTCCGCCCAGGACGGCCAGCGGCAGACGCTGGAGGCGGACAAGGTCCTGCAGGCGATGGGCTTCCAGCCCAACGTCGAAGGGTACGGGTTGGAGCGCACCGGGGTCCGGCTGACCGACCGGGGCGCCATCGACGTCGACGGGCGCTGCCGCACCAGCGTGCCGCACATCTTCGCGATCGGCGACGTCACCGCGAAGCTCATGCTCGCCCACGCCGCCGAGGCGATGGGGGTCGTCGCGGCGGAGACGATCGCCGGCGCGGAGACGATGGAGCTGGACTACGTCATGATCCCTCGGGCGACGTTCTGCCAGCCGCAGGTGGCGAGCTTCGGCTGGACCGAGGCGCAGGCACGGGAGCGGGGCTTCGACGTACGGGTGGCGACGTTCCCGTTCACGGCGAACGGCAAGGCGCAGGGTCTCGGCGACGCGGGCGGCTTCGTCAAGATCCTCAGCGACGCGACGTACGGCGAGCTGCTCGGGGCGCACATGATCGGTCCGGAGGTCACCGAGCTGCTGCCGGAGTTGACCCTGGCGCAGCGCTGGGACCTGACCGTGACCGAGGTCGCCCGCAACGTGCACGCCCATCCGACCCTGGGCGAGGCGATCCAGGAGGCGATCCACGGTCTGGCCGGCCACATGATCAACATGTAGTCCGGCCGGCCGTCGCCGGCGATGCGGCTCGAAGCCGACATCGACGCTCCGTCAACGGCTGTGGGTCCGTCCGTGACGGGGCGCCGGCCTCCGCCGGATTTTGTCCGCTGACCGGGTGGAAGTCATGACCGAACGAGGGTCAGGCGGGAAAGCGTTTGCCGCCAGGATATCGGCGTGGCAGATGCAGGCTCCCCGTCCGTTGCGCGTCCGAGGTGGTGGTGGCGGCTCCTCGCCGCCGGAGCCGCCGCGATCGTCGGGTACTACCTGATCCAGCTCGCGTCACCGTCCGCCGTGGTGGGCGAGCTGGTGTCGCTGCTGTTCCCGGTCATCGGCCTCGGTGCGATCCTCGCCGGGGTCGCCCTGCACCGGCCGGCCCGCCGGCTGCCCTGGCTGCTGCTGGCCGCGGCAGAGGGGGCGAACCTCCTCGGCGACGTGGTCGGTGCGGTGCAGCGCAACGTGTTCGGGATCGACGCGTACCCGGGACCGGCCGAGGCGCTGTACCTGCTCGCGTACCCGCTACTGGCCACCGCGCTGGTGCTGTTCGTCCGCCGGCGTACCCCCGACTCGAACACCCCGGGGCTCCTCGACGCCTCGATGCTGTCGCTCGCGCTGGGCCTGCTCTGGTGGCTGTCCGTGATCAGCCCGTTGACCAGCGCGAGCGGGTCGGCGCTGGAGAAGGCCGTGTCGGTGGCGTTCCCGGTGATGGACGTCCTGCTGCTCGCCATCGCGATGCGCCTGACGGTCGGCGTCGGCGCCCGTACCCGGTCGTTCGCCCTGCTGCTGGCCAGCATCCTGACCACGTTGCTGGCCGACATGGTGTACGCGCTGCTCACCTCCAGGAACCTGTACGGCGGCAGCGACACCTGGATGAAGTGGGCCTGGTTCCTGGCGTACCTGCTGGTGGGGGCCGGTGCGCTGCACCCGTCGATGCGATCGCTGGACCGGCGGGCGGCGGTGGTGGTGCGGGGCATCAGCCGCGGCCGCCTCGCGGTACTCATCGCGGCCGGGCTACTGCCGGCCGCCCTGTTGCTGGTGCGCTACGCCGCCGGTGGCGGGGCCGGTGTGCCCGAGATCGCGATGGTGGCCGCCGCGCTGTTCGTCCTCATGGTGCTCCGGCTGCGCGGGCTGACCGATGTGCACGAGAAGCTGGTCATCCACGACGGGCTGACCGGCAGCTACAGCCGGCGCTTCCTGGACGAGACGTTCCGCGGCGCGTGCGCCCAGGCCCGCACCAGCCGCCGGGACCTCGCGGTCGCGCTCGTCGACGTGGACAATTTCGCCCTGGTCAACGAGGTGTACGGCACGCTGTCCGGGGACATCCTGCTCGCCGAGGTCGCCGCCCGGCTGCACCGCGGCGGTCGCGACGGCGACGTGGTGGGCCGCGACGGCGCCGACCGCTTCGTCGTCCTGATGCCGGCCGCCGACTTCCGCGACGCGGCCCTGGTCGCCGAGCGGCTGCGCGCCGTCGTCAGCGAGGACCGGGTCGTGCTCGGCGACGACGCGTCGGTGCGCGCGACGGTGTCGGTCGGGCTGGCCGTGATGCCGCGCGACGGCGGCACCCCGCAGGCCCTGCTCCAGGCCGCCGACCAGGCGCTGTACGCGGCGAAGCGGGCCGGGCGCAACCGCGTCTACACCACCCAGGGCCCGGTCCACATCTACTCGTCATGATCGTGGAGACTTTTCCGTGCCGGGATGCAAAAGTCTCCACGATCACGGGGGTGTCGTTCTCACCAGCCAGGCTTCGAACTCGTCGGCGGGTAGCGGTCGGGAGATGAAGTAGCCCTGCGCCAGGTCACAGCCCTCAAGTCGCAGGTGCTCCAGGGTCGGTGCGTCCTCCACACCCTCGGCGACCACCTCCAGGCCGAGGGCGTGACCCAACTGGATCGCCGAGCGCACCACGGCCCGGTCACGGTGGTCGACGGCGAGCCGCTGCACGAACGACTTGTCGATCTTCACCTCGTGGATCGGCAGGTGGCGTAGCCGCCCGAGAGACGAGTACCCGGTGCCGAAGTCGTCGATGGCGAGCTTCACGCCGATGGCGTGCAGCCGGTCCAGGGTGGCGACCGTACCGGCCTGATCGGACACCAGTGCGCTCTCGGTGATCTCCAGGGTGAGCGCGGCGGGCGGTACCCCGACCTGGCCGAGCAACCGGCTCACCACGTCCGGCAGCACGTCGTCGAGCAGGCCGTTCGGCGACAGGTTCACGGCGACGTGCAGGTCGTGGCCGGCCCGGCGCCAGCTCGCACAACGGCGCAGCGCGACCTCGAGGACGTGCATCGTGAGCGGCCGGATGAGCCCGGAGTGCTCGGCCAGCGGGATGAACAGATCGGGCGGTACGAATCCCTGGTCGGGATGGTGCCAGCGGGCGAGCGCCTCCGCGCCGGTCACCAGACCGGTGGCCGGGTCCAGCTTCGGCTGGAACTCCACGGTCAGCTCCCGTCGCTGGACCGCCCGGGCCAGGTCGGCCGTCAGCGACAGCCGCTGGGCGGAGTTCGTGTCCTCCTGCGGCTCGTACAGGCGGGCACCGGCCCGGGCCTGCTTCGCCGCGTACATGGCGACGTCGGCGTGCCGCACCAGGGTCTGCACGGCCTCGCCGTGCATGGGGGAGCAGGCGATGCCGATGCTCACCCGGGTGCTGAGGGTGAGGTGGCCGATGGCGACGGGGTGGTCCATGGCCCGGGTGAGGTGGTCGCCCATCGCCAGCGCCTCGTCCGCCGAGCCCAGGCCGGTCAACAGGACCGCGAACTCGTCGCCGCCGAGCCGGGCGATGATCCCCCGGTCGCCGAGGTGCTGGCGCAGCCGGTCGGCCACCTCCCGCAGCAGCCCGTCGCCGATGTCGTGCCCGAGTGCGTCGTTGACCTCCTTGAACCGGTCCAGGTCCATCATGAGCACGGCGGTGACGCCCGCGGCGGGTGCGGCCAGCCGCTCCTCCAGCAGGATGTGGAACTGGCGCCGGTTGGGCAGCCCGGTCAGCGGGTCGTGCAGGGCCAGGTACTCCTTCTCGGCCGCCTCCGCCCGTAGCCGGTCCACCAGGCCGGCCTTGGCCAGCGACAGGCCCGCGTGGTTGGCCAGCGCCTCGAACAGGCGCACCTGGTCCGACCCGAACGTCGGGGTAGCCGGGAGGCTGCCGGTGACGATCAGTACCCCGGTACCGGCGGGCCCGGCCGGTACCGACACCGCGATGCCGTCCACCGGGTCGTCCGCGGCGTGCCCCGCATCCCTGCCGGTGGCCAGCAGGACCGGCCGGCCCTGTGCCGCGGGCGCCCACCAGTCGGTGGCGTCGGCCACGACGAGGGCCGTGTCGACCGCGCCCACCCGTGACAGCCGGGTACGCGTCCAGGTACCGGCGTCGGGGCCGGGTACCAGCAGCTCGGCCGCTTCGGCGTGGAGCTGGTCGCGGACCTCGGTGAGCAGGGCACGGGTGACCGCCGCGCCGTCGAGCGAGCCGTCCAGCGCGCGGGTGAAGGCGTACAGCCCCTCGACCTGGGCGTGACCCTGGCTCTGCCGGGCGTACTCGCGGTAGGCCAGGAAGGTCACGAAGCCCACCACGGCCAGCAGCGCGACCGCACGCCGGTCGCGCTCCACCACCAACGCGCCGAGCAGGGCGACCGACGTCGTGACGACGACCGGCGGGATTCCCCGGATCACCGCACTGGGTAGCCGGCGCCACTCGCCGGGGTCGTCGTGCAGCGCGATAGCCGCGGTCACCACGACGCCGGCGAGTGCGTCGGCGGCGATCATGCCGGCGTACGCGGCGAGCCACTGGCGCGGGCCGAGCACCTCGTGCGGCCCGGCCACCAGCCGGTACCCGGCCGCCGCGACGGTTGCCTGAGCGGCCAGCAGCACGATGTTCAAGGCGAGCTTGCCGCCCCGCTGCCGGCGGACCAGGGCCATCCCGACCGCCCCACCGGCGGTACGGGCTATCAGCAACGGCAGCGCGCCGACGCCGAGCACGCCGAGCACCAGCGGGATCTCGGCGAGGCTCAGCGCATGGCTGCCCCGCCGCACCCGCAGGTACACGGGGAAGCCTTCGGTCACGAACGACATCATCGCGATCGCGGCCAGCACGACCGTGCGGTCCGCGTCCGGCCACCGGTACCCGGCCGCGAGCGCGAGCTGACCCAGCAGCGTGGCGGCCGCGGTCGCGGCGGTCAGTACCGCGATCCTGGTCGACGGGCGGGACGCGAACGACCGCCACGGCCGCCACGCCCGACGCGCCGGGGTGGTGGCGGTGGCGGCCGCCGGTACCGGTGGCCCGGTCATGCCCGTGCCGTCGCCGTCATGGACTCGCCGACCAGGACCCACTGGCCCACGTCCGCCCGGCCCATGTCCGCCCGGCCCAGGTCCGGCCCGCCCATGTCCGGCCGTCCCAGACCGCGTCGCTCCACACCGCGTCCGCCCAGGTCCGGCCGGCCCAGGTACGCCCGGCCCAGTCGACGTCGCGCCACGTCATCGCGGCCCCGGGCGTACCGCTGAAGCCGTCGCCGCTCCAGACCGAGCCGTTCCAGGTACCGGCGGTCCAGGCCAGGCCGGCGCGCGCGGCCACCGTCCACGTCGCCGGGGTCCACGGCTGGCCCATGATGTCCTGCTCGCCGGTGAGCACGACGCCGGTGTCGGGGTCGGCGACGTGCGACGTGCCGCGGGACAGTTCCAGCGAGCCCAGGCCGGTCGCCGGTGCGAAGGACTGGGTCGCCGCCGGCCCGTACCCGGAGTTGCCGTTGCCCGCGTTGCCGATCACGGTGCTGGCCCCGGCGAGGTTGAGCTGCCCGGCGCCGCGGGCCACCGGGTCGGCCGCCGGCATCGCGCTGGCCGTGCTCGTCAGCAGCCGCTTGACCTGGTCGGGTGTGAGGGTGGGACGCTGCTGCAGGAGCAGCGCCACGGCTCCGGACACGACCGCGGCGGCCTGCGAGGTGCCGCTTCCCCGGAAGTACCGCCCGGTGGTGTCGCCCGGTACCAGGCCGGTGGGGTAGGTGACGTCGATGTACGAGCCGGGGTCGCGCAGCGACACGACCGAGCTGCCCGGTGCGACCAGGTCGGGGTGGCGGGTGCTGTTGCCGCGGCTGCTGAACTCCGCCACGACGTCGTCAGAGAGCTTGGCGGTGCCGTTGTCGTCCGCGGCGCCCACGGCGATGACGTACGGGTTGACCGCCGGCATCGACAGCCGCGTGGCCGTGGCCCCGTCGTTGCCCGCGGAGACCACGACGACGATCCCGTTGCGCCAGGCGGCCTCCACCGCGTACGACAGCGGGTCGAGCCGGGGGTCCTGCGCCGAGTCGGTGCCGAACGAGAGGTTGAGCACCCGGATGTTGAGCCCGGGGTCGGAGCGGTGTGTGACGACCCAGTCGATGGCGGCGATGACCTGCGAGACGTCGACCGCGCCGTCGGCCGCGGCGACCTTGAGGTTGACCAGGTTGGCGCCGGGCGCGACCCCGACGAACGACCGGCCGTCGCCCAACTGGTCGTCGCGCAGGCCCGGGTCCCGGCCGGCGATGATGCCGGCCATGTGGGTGCCGTGGCCGAACGTGTCCAGGTGGCGCAGACCGGGCAACGGTGCCTCGAACGACAGGTCCGGTCCGTTGATCACCTTGGTTGGATCGGACAGCCCCGTGACCGGTGCGATGCCGGAGTCGATCAGCGCGACGCCGATTCCCTGCCCGGTGACCTTCCGGCCGGTCGCGTCGGACTTCGCCCAGACGGCGGGCGCGTCGACCGCGGCGGCGATGCCGGACGCACCGCCCTGGTTGGCGTTGCCCTGGTTGCCGTTGCCCTGGTTGGCGTTGCCCTGGTTGGCGTTGCCCTGGTTGCCGTTGCCCTGGTTGCCGTTGCCCTGGTTGCCGTTCGCGTTGCCGGCACCCCAGCCGGCACGGCCCTTGGTGGCCTGGTCGGAGCCCCACTGGTCGGCGGTGAGCCGGACCGTGCCGTCGGCGGTCACCGCCCGCACGCCGGGTGCCCGTCGTAGGGCGGTCAGCGCCGCGCCGGGTACCCGCGCGGTGAGCACCCCGACCGACGTCAGGAGCCGGTCCACCCGGCCGCCGGTCCGCGTGACCGCGCGGGCCGCCGCATCCGGAGTCGCACCGTCGTACCGCACGACGACGGCGGTCGACGGGCCGGTATCCGCGGGGGAGGCCGTGGCGGGGCCGATGGCGGCGAGCGGCGCGGCGACCAGTCCGACCGAGGCGGCGAACACGGTGGCCCGCGGTCGCGGTAACCGGCCGCGCCCGCGCCGAACCGCGGCAAGGCGTGAGCTGCTCTCCACCATGGAACCTCCCGTAGAAACTACCGGTTGTGTTCATGGTGAGGCGATCCGTGACGGGTTGTTGTCAGGAGAGCGGTCACTGTTGACCGGGGTGGTGTGGGCGGAGCGCGTGCGGCGGCCTTGGCATCCAGATCGCACCCGTGCGGCACCCGGGTCGCACCCGCGCGTCCGGCGCCGGGTCACCGGTCCGGGCGGTGGTTCATGACGCGGGGTGGTTCATGACGCGGGGTGGTTCACGGTGCGGGGTGGTTCACGGCTCGACGACCGTACCGGTATCGGCGTCGGTCACCGTGATCGCCTCCACCGGGCACGAGGCGGCCGCGTCGCGTACCGCCTCGTCCGGTTCGACCTCCGAGGTGATCGGATGCGACCGGTTGTCCGCACCGAGCGCGAAGTGGTCCGGTGCGACGCCCGCGCAGCTACCCGAACCGATGCAGCCGCTGTCGACGCGTATCCGCCACATGCCCGCCGCTCCTACCAGGTGATGGGCAACGCTTCGAGGCTGCGTACCACCATGCCGTGCTTGAACCGGAGCGCGGACTCGGGCACCGCCAGCCGCAGGCCGGGCATCCGGCGCAGCAGTCCGCGCAGCGCCTCCTGAAGTTCCATCCGGGCCAGTTGCGCGCCGAGGCAGTGGTGCACGCCGGCGCCGAAGCCCATGTGCGGGTTGTCGGCCCGGGCCAGGTCGAGCCGGTGCGGCTGGTGGAACACGGCCGGGTCGCGGTTGGCGGCGGCGAGAGCAGGCAGGACAACCGAGCCGGCCGGCAACCGCACGCCGCCCAGCTCCACCTCTTCGGTGGTGACCCGAGGCAGGCTGGCGCCGCCGTCTCCGAGCTGAGCGAAGCGCATCAGCTCTTCGACCGCCTGCGGGATCGCGTCGGGGTCGGCGCGTAGCCGGGCGATGTCGTCGGGGTGCCGCAGCAGGGTCAGCAGGAACATGTTGATCTGGTTCGCGGTCGTCTCGTGGCCGGCGATGAGCAGGCCCAGACAGAGGGTGACCAGTTCGTGCTCGGAGAGCCTGTCCTGGGAGTCCCGGGCATCGATGAGGGCGGTCATCAGGTCGTCGGCCGGCTCGGCGCGTTTGGCCGCGATCAGGCCTTCCAGGTAGTGCGACAGGGCGTCGGACGCGGCCTGGACCTCCTTCGGGTCCCGCCGCCAGTCGCTCATCAACGTGTCCGACCAGGAGTGGAACATGTGCCGGTCGTCGGCCGGCACACCGAGCAGCTCGCAGATGACCTGCACCGGCAGTGGCAGGGAGAAGCGGTCGACCAGGTCGACCGGCCGGGGCCGGGTCTCCAGGCCGTCGAGCAGCGCGTCGACGATCGCGGCGGTGCGGGGGCGCAGTTCTTCGACGCGCCGGGCGGTGAACGCGCGGGCGACCAGTTTGCGCAGCCGGGTGTGTTCGGGGGGATCCATGCCGATGATCGAGTCGCCGGCGATCACGAGGCCGACCTGCGGCGCGTCCGGGCCGGATGCGGCGGCACGGCTGAAGCGCGGGTCGACGAGGACCCGGCGGACGTCGGCGTGCCGGGTCACCAGCCAGGCGGACCTGCCGTCGGGCAGCCGCACCGGCGCCACCGGCTGCTGTTCGAGCAGGCGCAGGTACTCCGGTGCCGGGTCGTACAGCGACGGCGGTGAACCGAACGGGTACGGGAGCGGCTCGGCTGACCCGGTCGTTGTCTCCGGCCCGGTCGTTGTCTCCGGCCCGGTCATCGTCTCCGGCCCGGTCGTTGTCTCCGGCCCGGCCTTCCCGTTACCAGGAGTCGTGTCGACCGGTGGCGCCATCTCGTCTGGTAGGGCCATGCGGAGCACCTCCGTACCGGTAGCCCGACAAGCAGCGGTGTGTCCCGACAATCAGCGGCGTCTCTCAAGGTATCGACCGACAATGATCCAAGTCGACCGTCGGTGGGCTGCGCAAAGCGGCAGTGGGGTACCGTGCACGCCGGCGTCCGGTACCGCGTACCCGTTGTTCCGACACCGCGTACCCTCATCTCATTGTGACGCCCACCCGACACTCGACGCATATTCGCACGTTTCACCCTCGACGAGGTCGGATGGGCGAGCGGCACCGTGACGCGCTGGACCGGCTCCTGCCGGTGTACGGGCTGCCGGTGACCGGTGAACCCGTCGACCTCGCTGCGTTGTTCGGCCGCCGCGCCCCGGTCGTCCTGGAGATCGGCTCCGGGATGGGCGACGCCACCGTTGGGATGGCCGCGGCCGACCCGGGCCGCGACTACCTCGCGGTGGACGTGCACACCCCGGGGATCGCCAACCTGCTCGCGCTCATCGAGGAGCGGGGGCTGACCAACGTACGGGTCGCCCTCGGTGACGCGCTGGAGCTGGTCGGCGGGCAGCTCGCGCCGGACAGCCTCGCGGCGATCCACGTGTTCTTCCCCGACCCGTGGCCGAAGGCCCGCCACCACAAGCGGCGCCTGATCCAGCCCCGGCACGTGGCGCTGCTGCGCTCGCGGCTGGTACCCGGTGGCACGCTGCACTGCGCCACCGACTCGGCCGACTACGCCGAGGCGATGGTGGAGACGTTGACCGCCGACCCGGAGCTGACCAACGCGCACCCGGGCTACGCCCCGCGGCCGCCCTACCGCCCGTTGACCAAGTTCGAGGAGCGGGGGGTACGGGCCGGCCGCGACGTCTTCGACCTCATCTTCACCCGGGATCTTGGATGCCTGACGGGGTCATAGGCCCCTCATGTGTCCAAGATCGCGGATGCGGGCGGTTTCGTGGCACCATGGACCAGCCATGACGCTCACCGACCAGCTACCGCGCGACGCCAACCCGGACTCCGTCTTCGAAGCCTTCGCGGGCTGGGCGAAGGAGCGGGGCCTCTCCCTCTATCCCCACCAGGAGGAGGCCCTCATCGAGATCGTCTCGGGGGCCAACGTCATCCTGAGCACCCCGACCGGATCCGGCAAGAGCCTGGTGGCCGCCGGCGCGCACTTCGCCGCCCTGGCCGACGACCGCACCACCTTCTACACCGCGCCGATCAAGGCCCTGGTCTCGGAGAAGTTCTTCGCCCTGTGCGAGATGTTCGGCGCGAAGAACGTCGGCATGCTCACCGGCGACGCGAGCGTCAACGAGGATGCCCCGATCATCTGCTGCACCGCCGAGATCCTGGCCAACATCGCGCTGCGTGAGGGCGCGGCGGCCGACGTCGGCCAGGTCGTGATGGACGAGTTCCACTTCTACGCCGACCCGGACCGCGGCTGGGCCTGGCAGGTGCCGCTGATCGAGCTGCCGCAGGCACAGTTCATCCTGATGTCGGCCACGCTCGGCGACGTCAGCTTCTTCGAGAAGGATCTGACCCGGCGCACCGGCCGGCCCACCGCGCTCGTGGGCGGCGCCGAGCGCCCGGTGCCGCTGATGTTCTCGTACGCCATGACGCCGCTGCACGAGACGCTCGAAGAACTTCTCACCACCCACCAGGCGCCGGTCTACGTGGTGCACTTCACCCAGGCGGCGGCCCTGGAGCGGGCACAGGCGCTGATGAGCGTCAACGTCTGCACCCGCGCGGAGAAGGACGCCATCGCCGCGGCGATCGGCAACTTCCGGTTCACCTCCGGCTTCGGCAAGGTGCTGTCCCGGCTGGTCCGGCACGGAATCGGCGTCCACCACGCCGGCATGCTGCCCAAATACCGGCGGTTGGTCGAGACCCTCGCGCAGGCCGGCCTGCTGAAGGTCATCTGCGGTACCGACACCCTCGGCGTGGGTATCAACGTGCCGATCCGCACCGTCCTGTTCACCGGCCTGTCCAAGTATGACGGTACGAAGACGCGACTGCTGCAGGCCCGCGAGTTCCACCAGATCGCCGGGCGGGCCGGCCGGGCCGGGTACGACACGATCGGCACGGTCGTCGTGCAGGCGCCCGAGCACGTGATCGAGAACGAGAAGGCCCTCGCCAAGGCCGGCGACGACCCGAAGAAGCGGCGCAAGGTCGTGAAGAAGAAGCCGCCCGAGGGCTCGATCGGCTGGGGGAAGCCGACCTTCGAGCGGCTCGTCGACGCCGAGCCGGAGCCGCTCAAGTCGAGCTTCGCGGTCAGCCACGCGCTGCTGCTCAACGTCATCGGCCGCGGCGGCGACGTGTTCGCCGCGATGCGCCACCTGCTCGAGGACAACCATGAGGACCGGCCGGCGCAGCGCCGCCACATCCGGCGCGCCATCGCCATCTACCGGGCGCTGCGGGCCGCGGGCGTGGTCGAAAAGGATCCGACGACCGGCTCGGCCCGGCTGACCGATGACCTCCAGTTCGACTTCGCGCTCAACCAGCCGCTGTCGCCGTTCGCGCTGGCCGCCTTCGAACTGCTCGACCGGGAGTCGCTGACGTACGCCCTGGACGTCCTGTCGGTCATCGAGTCCACGCTGGACGATCCGCGCCAGGTGCTGTCGGCCCAGCAGCACAAGGCGCGCGGCGAGGCGGTCGCCGCGATGAAGGCCGAGGGTATCGAGTACGAGCAGCGGATGGAACTGCTCGAGAACGTCACCCACCCGAAGCCGCTGGCCGACCTGCTCGAGGCGGCGTACGACATGTACCGGCGGGGCCACCCGTGGGTCGCCGACCACGAGCTGGCGCCCAAGTCGGTCGTGCGTGACATGTACGAGCGCGCGATGACCTTCACCGAGTACGTCAGCTTCTACGGCCTGTCCCGCTCCGAGGGCCTGGTCCTGCGCTACCTCGCCGACGCCTACAAGGCGCTTCGGCAGACCGTGCCCGACGAGGCCAAGACCGAGGAGCTGGTCGACCTGGAGGCGTGGCTCGGCGAGCTGGTCCGGCAGGTCGACTCCAGTCTCATCGACGAGTGGGAACGGCTGCGCAGCGGAGGCGGCGACCCGGCCGAGGTGGCCGCCGCCGCCGAGCCGCCGGCCGTCACCCGCAACGTGCGGGCGTTCCGGGTACTGGTCCGCAACGCGCTGTTCCGCCGGGTCGAGCTGGCCGCGCTGCGCCGGTACGACGAGCTGGGCGAGCTCGACGCCGAGGACGCACTCGACGCCGACGCCTGGGCCGAAGCCCTGGAGCCCTACTTCGACGAGTACAGCGACATCGGCACCGGGCCGGAGGCGCGCGGGCCGGCGCTGCTGGTGATCGACCAGCAGCCCGGCCGCTGGCTGGTCCGCCAGATCTTCGACGACCCGGCCGGCGACCACGACTGGGGGATCAGCGCCGAGGTGGATCTGGCGGCGTCGGACGCGGCCGGCGCGGCGGTGGTACGGGTGACGGCGGTCGGGCCGTTCTGACGGCTCCAGCCGCCCGGACGGCTCCGGCCGCGGCGGCCGGTCAGGTCCAGGCGGCGGCCGCCTGCTGGACACGCAGGACGACCAGAATGAACAGGGAGAGGGCGACCAGCCGGGCGGTCAGTACCCGTCGGCGGTGCGCCTCGTACGCGTGCCACCACGCCACCGCGGCCTCCGCGAGCGGCCCGACCTCGCGGCGCGGCGCCGGACGTAGGTACGGGGCCAGCCGGGTCGCGGCGCTCGACCGCTGCTGCGGGCCGTCGGTCTCCTCGGCCTCGTCCGGCCAGCTCACCGTGTCGGGCTCCGCCGGCTCCTCCGGCCAGGGCGGGTCGTCCGGGGACAGGAACCGCACCTCGACCGGCCGGCCCTCGTCGCCGAGCCGGCCCCGGCCCTCGTCGCCGCGCCAGTCACTGGACCGGCGGGCGAACGCCAGGCGCAGGTACTCGTCGGCGGCGGCCGGCCGGTGCAGCCGGGTACGTAGCAGTTCCAGCCAGGCCCACCGGGCGGCGACGTCGGTCAGGACCTCCGGGTACAGCAGGTCGGCGGCGTGTTCGTCGCCCACCACCCCGACCGCGTCGCGGCGCAGCGGGTCGAGATGCCGGGCGACGAAGGCGACGTACTCGGGCGGGGCCTCGTCCGCCATCCGGGGCAACACCTGGAGCATGGCGCCTCCTCAGGTCGTGCCTCCTCGGGAGTAGGACCAGGGTGCACCACGTACCGGCAGGATGTCTCGCGCCGCTGCCCGCCCATGTGTCGCATGGCATGCCGGGTGCCGCCTGACGGTGACGCCGTCAGTGTCGCTGGCGGTAGCGGTGGCGGTCGTCGAACGGTAGCTGTGCCAGGGATCGTCTGAGGCGACAACCGGGGTGGGCGTGGTGGGTCCCGTCCACCGCGAACCCTCGCTGGGTTCTCCCTGTCCCTGGTGGACTTCCCGGCGGTCGTTGTGAAGGTGGTCGGGGGAGTTGCGGCGTGCTGACAGACTGACTCCCGCCAATATCGACGGATAACGGGGAATCATCATGGGCCAGGATCCTCAGTCAACGCCGCCCGCCGCGTCCGTGGGGGTGGGCCGCCGCGGCCTGCTCCGCGCCGCCGCGCTCGGCGGCGCGGGCGCGGTCGCCGGGGTCGCCGCCGGCTCACCGTCCGCCGCGCACGCCGCCGAGGCGTCCGCCGCCGCGCAGGCGTCGACCGCCGCGCCGCGCCGGGCCCGCGGTGCGGCCGGCGTACGGATGCGGTGGCTGGGTGTGGCCGGCTGGCAGTTGGCGTTCGACAACCACGTGCTCTACTTCGACCCGTACCTGAGCCGCTTCGACTACACCGCCGACGGCGGCGCTCTGAAGGTGCGCGGCGACGTCATCGAGAACCTGCTCGCGACCGGCCGGCTCAGCGGGCCACCCGAGGTCGTCATGGTCAGCCACGGCCACTGGGACCACATGAACGACGTGCCGTACCTGCTCAACCGGCCGGAGTGGGCGCAGAAACCGATCTACGCGATCGGTACCGAGACCCACCGCCACCTCCTCAACGCGATCGGACTCGCCGAGCACCGGAAGGGGAGTGTCCTGGAGGCCAGCGGCGGGGAGTACTTCAGCTTCGCCGACGGCGCGTACACGATCCAGGTCGTCCGGAGCCTGCACAGCCAGGGCCAGAACTACGGTTTCTTCGCCCCCGGCACGCTCACGGCGAAGCCGGCGACTCCGCGTACCACCGCCGACCTCCTCGAAGGGGGAACGCTCGCGTACCAGGTGACCGTCGCCGACCGGCTGTCGGTGCTCATGTTCGGCGGGACCAACCTCGTCGAGCGGGAACTGGCCGGCCTGCGCCCCGACGTGGTGGCGGTCAGCATGACCTCCCACAACGGGGTGTACCGGTACCTCGAACGGCTGCTCACCGTGCTCGGTGGCCCGAAGTACGTCGTCCCGAGCCACCACGACGACATGGTCACCGGTTTCGACGAGCCCGGCCTGCCGGGGACCGTCCGCAAGAGCGCGGTGGACGAGTTGAAGCAGGCGGTGCGGTCGCTGCGGCTGCGTACCGAGGTCGTCGAGCCCGCGCACCTCACCGACCTGGCGTTCTGACCGCCGTACGCTCCGGCGGCCCCCACCCGGTACGGCCCGGCGATAGGGTTGGCCGGACGGTTCGCCGTCATGCCTGGGGGAGGAGCAGCCATGCCTGATCGGCTGGACGGTACGGTCGCGCTGGTCACCGGCGCATCGAGCGGCATCGGCGAGGCCACCGCGCTCGCGCTCGCCGAGCAGGGTGCCGCGGTCGCGATGGTGGCCCGGCGGGCCGATCGGCTGGAGGCGCTCGCCTCGAAGATCCGCGACGGCGGTGGCCGGGTCCTCCCGCTCGCGGTCGACGTCACCGACGAACAGCAGGCCCGCGACGCTGTGGAGCGTACGGTGGCGGAGCTGGGCCGGCTCGACACGCTGGTCAACAACGCCGGGGTGATGCTGCTCGGGCCGGCGGCCGAGGCGCCGCTGGAGGAGTGGCAGCGTATGGTCGCCGTCAACGTGCTCGGCCTGCTGTACTGCGCGCACGCCGCCCTGCCGCACCTGCTGCGGGCCGCCGAGGACGGGCCGCGCCGGGTGGCCGACATGGTCAACATCAGCTCGGTCGCCGGCCGTCGGGCGACGGCCGGCAGCGCCGTGTACAACGCGACCAAGCACGGGGTCGGCGCGTTCAGTGAAGCGCTGCGCCAGGAGGTCACCGGCCGGCACGTCCGGATCTCGCTGGTCGAGCCGGGTGCGGTCGAGACCGAACTGTCCGGCCACAACCGCCCGGAGGTCCTGGAGACGATACGGCAGCGGTTCGGCGGAATCGAGAGGTTGCAGGCCGCCGACATCGCCGACGCGATCACCTACATCGTCACCCGGCCCCGGCACGTCGCCATCAACGAGATCCTGGTCCGACCGACCGAACAGCAGGGCTGAGCCACGGGCCGAATATGGGGACGATCCCTGATGGCGGTCCTTGCGCCGGCGCGGCACGCTGGACCGTGGCGGTACCACGCCGCCCCGGACAACAGGAGGAAGCATGAACACGGCGCGCCTGGTGGCCTGGCTCGTCCTGCCGGTGGTGGGGCTCGTGGTGCTCGGAATGGCCGCCATCTGGCTGTTCAAGGCGCTGTTCGGCCTGGCGTTCTACCTGCTGGTGGGCCTGGCCGTGGTGGGGGGTGCGATGTACCTGTACCGCCGGGTGCGCCGGTCGGTGGAGCCGGGCACCCGTAACCGGCGGCGCATCGAAGCGGCGGCCGAGACGTACCGGATGCGCAACCGCTGACCGTACCCCAGATACGATCATGGCGTGAGCACGCTGAGAATCCGGCACGGTGGCCCCGACGACGTGGCAGCGGTGCTGGCCATCCTCGACGCCGCCGTGCGCTGGCTGGTGTCGCACGGACGCACCGGCCAGTGGGGCACCGAGCCGTTCTCGTCCATTCCGTCCCGGGTCGAGGCAGCCCAGCGGTGGGCCGCCGACGGCGGCCTGTACCTCGCCGAGGCAGGCGGAGCGCAGGACGGCGAGGGGGACAGGGTCCGGGACGCCGCCACCCCGGTCGGCGCGCTGGTCGTCGGGGCCGCGCCCGGGTACGTGCCGGCCGCGACCGAGCCCGAGCTGTACGTGAACCTGCTGGTCACCGACCATTCGCCGGCCGCCCGTGGCGCGGGTGGCCGGTTGCTCACGCACGCCCGGGAGGTCGCCCGCGCCCGTGGCCTCGGCCTGCTGCGGATCGACTGCTACGCCGGCCACGGTGGCGACCTGGTCCGGTACTACGAGCGTCAGGGCTTCACCGCGACCGATCCGTTCACCGTCGACCAGCCCAGTGGCCACTGGCCCGGCCAGGTGCTTCAGCAACGGCTGGCCTGAGCCGGCGCGAAGGCCCGTGCCGGCGAAAAGTTCGGCGCGGGGCGTCGGAGAACCTGCTCCCGCCACGACGATGAGGATGTGACTGTCCCATCCGCGCGCGGGCCCGGCCCCGGTGCCACGCTGCTGGAGCTGTACGACGAGGCGCTGCCCCAGGTGTACGGGTACCTGCTGGCCCGGTGCGGTGACGCGACGGTGGCGGAGGACCTGACCGCCGAGTGCTTCCTCGCGGCGGCGCGGCGGGAGTGCCGGCCGGCGGCGCTGACGTGCCGGCCGGTCTCGGTCGGTGGGGCCGGTTCGGAGCGGAACAGGGTAGGCAGGCGCTGGTCGCATCTGGTACCGCGGAGAAGTTCCGGTTGTCCGGCCGTGGCGCACCTCGGTCCGCGCGCCGGGTCGCCATCGATGTCCGTCGGGCCGAGGAGCGCAGACTTGCCGGTTGGTGAGCGGTTCGCTCAGTCGAGCAACGCCTCCAGTCGGTCCAGGGCCGTGTCCCAGGGGCGAGGCGCGATGACCGGGATGCCGGCCAGGGCCGCCTGGTGCGCCAGCCATTCGCCGTAGCGCGCACTCGCCTCGGCCCGGTGGCGCTGCTCGCCGGCGGCCGGCTCGCGTAGCCCGTAGTTGTGGACAAGTTGGTCGACGTCGGGCTCGTGGACGAAGACGGCCCGGACGTGCTCGGGTAGCGGTCCGGGGAGCAGATAGTCGCCCTCGATGATCACCGGGGTGTCGGTCTGCACGTGGTTGGCGACCACCGCCTCGATCGCCGGGCGGAGCGCCTGCGCGACGGCGATCTGCCGCTCGACGATCAGGTCCGCGGGAAGGTCTGCCGCCTCCGGATGGGTTGACCAGTAGTGCAGCGCGGGCTGCTGGTTCGGCGTGGTCATGACCAGGAGCGCCTCGACGAGGTCGTCGACCTCGACGATCGGCGTGCCGTACCGGCGGGCCAGCGGGTAGCTCAGCGCCGTTTTGCCGCTGCCCGACGCGCCGCCGATGAGTAGTACCCGCCAGTCCATCAGTCCGTCTCTTTCCGCGATCACGAAGGATTTGTGGGTTTATGACCCCGCATAGTCTCCATGATCGCGGAAAAGCGTCGCGTCATGGAGTTGGGCGAGCGGGGGCCGGAGTGGGGCGGGGGCGGGGCGAGGCGGGGGCGAGGTGGAGGGGAAGGCGATGGGGGAGGTGGCCTCGCCCACGTTGTGGAGATACCCTAGGGGGGTATGCTTAGATGATCAGCGAACCTACTTCGAGGAGACCGCCATGGCGACCACCACGTACACCGTTTCCGGCATGACCTGCGGCCACTGCGTCAGCGCGGTGACCTCCGAGATCAGCCGGCTGGACGGCGTGACCGACGTGCAGGTCGACCTGCCCACCGGTGCGGTCACGGTCACCAGCGACGCGCCGCTCGACGAGGCCGCCGTGGCCGCCGCCGTCGACGAGGCGGGGTACGAGGTCGTGAAGTGACCAGACCAACCCTCGTCCGGCTGGGGGCGTACCTGGTCGGCCTGCTGGTAGTGTTCGCCGGCGCGGCCGGCTTCGGCAGGGCGGTCGGGTCGGTCCCGGTCACCGCGTCGAAGACCGGCCCCGCCGCGGCCACCGCCGGGCAGGGCAACGGGCACGGTGAAACGGCCGGTGGGCACGAGGAAACGGCCGGCGGGCACGGTAAGGCGGCCGGCGGGCAGGCGGCCGGTGGGCACGGTGAAGCGGCCGACGGGCATCTGCCCGGGGGCCTGCAGGTCAGCCAGGACGGGTACCGGCTCACGCCGGTGACCACGACGCTCACCGCCGGCTCCACCACCGACCTGGCCTTCCGGATCACCGGTCCGGACGGCGCGCCGGTCACCCGCTACACCCCGACCCACGAGCGCGACCTGCACCTGATCGTGGTGCGCCGCGACCTCACCGGCTTCCAGCACGTCCACCCGGCGCTCGGCGCGGACGGCACCTGGCGGATCCCGCTCACGGTGGCCACGGCCGGCCAGTACCGGATCTTCACCGACTTCCAGCCCGCGGGCCGGACCGCGCCGCTGACCCTCGGCGTGGACCTGCCGGCGCCGGGCGGTTACGCGCCGGCCGCACTGCCGGCCCCGTCCCATACCATGGCGGTCGACGGGTACACCGTCGACCTGTCGGGCGACCTGACCGCCGGTACCGAGAGCACGTTGACGCTGCGGATCAGCCGCGACGGCACGCCG
Source organism: Planosporangium spinosum (assembly GCF_049999945.1). Classification (NCBI taxonomy): domain Bacteria; kingdom Bacillati; phylum Actinomycetota; class Actinomycetes; order Micromonosporales; family Micromonosporaceae; genus Planosporangium; species Planosporangium spinosum. The sequence goes on from NZ_JBLYUB010000022.1 coordinate 90,194, forward strand.
GTCACCGACCTCCAGCCGTACCTCGGCGCGTACGGGCACCTGGTCGCCCTGCGCGACGGCGACCTGGCCTACCTGCACGTCCACCCGGACGGCGGGCCCGGTGACGGACGCACCGCCGCCGGCCCGGCCGTGACCTTCGTCGCCGACGTGCCCAGCGCCGGCCCCTACCGGCTGTACCTGGACTTCCAGCACGCCGGCCGGGTGCACACCGCCGAGTTCACCGCCGTCGCGGCCGACAAGTGAGGGAGAACCCGTGACCACGCTGTTGCCGACGGCCGGCAACCAGATCGAACTCGCGATCGGCGGGATGACCTGCGCCACCTGTGCCGCCCGCGTCGAGAAGAAGCTCAACCGGATGGAGGGCGTGCAGGCCACGGTCAACTACGCCACCGAGAAGGCGAAGATCACGTACGCGGACGGCGTGACGCCGCAGGACCTGATCGCGACGGTCGAGAAGACCGGGTACACCGCGCGGGTACCCCAGCCGCCGAAGCCGGCCGGCACGGCCGCGCCCGGCGCCCCGGCCGTGGCCGCCGACGAGCTGGCCGGCCTGCGTACCCGACTCTGGGTGTCCCTGGTCCTGACCGTGCCGGTGATCGCGCTGTCCATGGTGCCGGCCTGGCAGTTCACCAACTGGCAGTGGCTGGCCCTGACCCTCGCGGCCCCGGTGGTGGTCTACGGCGCGGCGCCGTTCCACCGGGCGGCGGCCGTGAACCTGCGGCACGGCGCGGCGACCATGGACACCCTGATCTCGCTGGGTACCCTCGCCGCGTTCGGCTGGTCGCTGTGGGCGCTGTTCTTCGGTACCGCCGGCATGCCCGGCATGCGACACCCGTTCACGTTCAGCATCGACCGAACCGACGGCGCCGGGAACCTCTACCTGGAGGCTGCCGCCGGGGTGACGCTGTTCCTGCTCGCCGGCCGGTACTTCGAGGCCCGGTCCAAGCGCCGCGCCGGGGCCGCCCTGCGCGCGCTGCTCACACTCGGCGCCAAGGACGTGGCGGTGCTGCGGGCCGGCGCGGAGGAGCGCATCCCGGTCGAGCAACTCGCGGTGGGGGACCGGTTCGTCGTCCGGCCCGGGGAGAAGATCGCCACCGACGGGGTGGTCGACGAGGGTACCTCCGCCGTCGACATGGCCCTGCTCACCGGCGAGTCGGTACCGGTGGAGGTCGGGCCCGGCGACGCCGTCGTCGGCGCGACCGTCAACGCCGGCGGCCGCCTGGTGGTGCGCGCCACCCGGGTCGGCGCCGACACCCAGCTCGCCCAGATGGCCAAGCTGGTGGAGGACGCCCAGAACGGCAAGGCGGCCGTCCAGCGGCTGGCCGACCGGATCTCCGGCGTGTTCGTACCGGTCGTGATCGCGCTCGCGGTCGCCACCCTCGGCTTCTGGCTCGGGTCGGGCGCCGGGGCCACGGCGGCGTTCACCGCCGCGGTGGCTGTACTGATCATCGCCTGCCCGTGCGCGCTCGGCCTGGCCACCCCGACCGCGCTGCTGGTCGGTACCGGCCGGGGCGCCCAGCTCGGCATCCTGATCAAGGGTCCGGAGGTGCTGGAGTCCACCCGCCGGGTGGACACCGTCGTGCTGGACAAGACCGGCACCGTGACCACCGGCCGGATGAGCCTGCGCGACGTCGTCGCGGTCGACGGCCAGGACACCGACGAGCTGCTGCGGATCGCGGGGGCGCTGGAGGCCGCCTCCGAGCACCCGATCGCGAAGGCGGTCGCCGAGGCGGCAGCCGAACGGCTCGGCACGCTGCCGGCCGCCGGTGGGTTCGCCGGAGTCGAAGGGCTCGGCGTGACCGGTACGGTCGACGGCCACGAGGCGGTGGTCGGGCGCCCGCGCCTGCTGGCCGCACGGGGCCTCACCGTACCGGCCGAGCTGGAGCGGGCGGTGGCCGAGATCGAGGCCGGCGGGCGTACCGCCGTCGTCGCCGGCTGGGACGGCCGTGCCCGCGGCGTGTTCGCGGTCGCCGACACGGTGAAGCCGACCAGCCGGGAGGCGATCACGCGGCTGCGCGCCCTCGGCCTCACGCCGGTACTGCTGACCGGCGACAACGCCACCGTGGCGGCCGCCGTCGCGGCGGAGGTCGGCATCGAGCGGACCGTCGCGGAGGTCCTTCCCGCCGACAAGGTCGACGTGGTCAAGCAACTTCAGGCCGAGGGGCACGTGGTGGCCATGGTGGGCGACGGGGTCAACGACGCCGCGGCGCTCGCCCAGGCCGACCTCGGGTTGGCCATGGGTACCGGTACCGACGTCGCGATCGAGGCGTCCGACCTGACCCTGGTGCGGGGTGACCTGATGGCCGCCGTCGACGCGATCAGGCTGTCCCGGCGCACGCTCCGTACGATCAAGGGCAACCTGTTCTGGGCGTTCGCCTACAACGTCGCGGCTCTGCCGCTCGCGGCGACCGGCCTGCTCAACCCGATGATCGCGGGTGCGGCGATGGCGTTCTCGTCGGTGTTCGTGGTCTCCAACAGCCTGCGGCTGCGCGGGTTCCGGACCGTGACGTAGCACTCGCGTACCGGTGAGGCGCCGAGACCGGCGGCTCAGCCGCGTTTCATCAGCCGGCCGACCGCCGCCATCATCTCGTCGGCCATCTCCTGGCTGCGGCCGGACTCCGCGCCGGCCTTCATACAGTGCCGGGCGTGGTCGTCGAGCAGGCCCAGCGCAACCTTGTCCAGGGCCGCCTGGATGGCGCTGATCTGAGTAAGCACGTCGATGCAGTAGCGGTCCTCTTCGACCATCCGCTCGATGCCACGGACCTGACCTTCGATACGGCGCAGCCGGCCCAGCAACTGGTCCTTGGTGGCGGTGTACCCGCGGATCGGTGATGTCACGAACCCATCGTACCGGGACCCCCGGGGGGTATCAGTCGTCCGGCGTGCGGACCGGCGGCCCCGGTACGACGGCTCGGCGGCCGCGGTTCGCGGGTCGGTGGCTGCGCTTCGTGGGGTGGCTGTGGGCCGAGGGGCGGCGTCTCCCGACGGCGCGGCGATTGCCGGCTGCCACCACGCAGGTACAGGGCCAGGATCAGCGCCAGCCACGCACCGCCCAGGGCGTACCCGCCGAGGACGTCGGTGAGCCAGTGCGCGCCGAGGTAGATCCGGGACGCGCCGACGAGCAGCACCACGGCGGCCACCGCCGACAGCAGGCAGGCGCGACCCTGCCGGGAGCGCCCGGCGAGCAGGACGATCGCCAGCATGCCCCAGGTGGCGACCGCCTGGGTGGTGTGCCCCGACGGGTACGCCGCGCCGCCGGCGTGCCCGATCATGTCAGCGGGCGCCGGCCGGGGCCGCGCCACCAGGTACTTGGCGGTCTGGTACAGCACGACCGCGCCGAGGTACGCCGCCCACAGGTGTCGTGCCGCCCACCAGCCGCCGGTACCCCGGTGCCGGACCAGCAGCACGGTCGTCACCAACAACAGCGGGACCAGTACGGCGCTGGAGCCCAGCCAGGTGGCGGTACCCAGGACCAGCGTGAGCCAGCCGGTGCGGCGCGCCACGACGAAAGCCTGTACCCGCGGATCGAGGCTGGCCAGGCCCGTCCGGTCGACGGCGGCGTCGGTGAGCCCGACGAACAGGCACGCGCACAGCCAGCCGATGGTGACCGTCACGGTCAGCGTCAACCCGTCCGGGGTGGCCGGGTCGAGGCGGTGGCGCAGCCACGCCACCTGAGCCGGGAAGCGGCGGCGGACCCACGCCGCCGGTGGGGTGGCCGCGAGACGGTCGCCGGTCGCCTGTACCCGGCCGGAGCGGCGGCGTACCGCCCGGCCGAGGAGGGTCACGGCGAACCCGAGCGCGAACAGGGCGAGCATCACCAGGCCGACCCGGCCGGCCAGGTGCGCCGCCCGCTGCCAGTTCGCGCCGGCGGCGTACCCGATCGCCACCATCACCGTCGCCCACGCGGCGCCACCGGTAACGTTGTAGAGCGCGAAGGTGCCGTACGGCATCCGGGCCATCCCCGCCAGACCGGGGATCAGCACCCGCAGCGCCGCCGTGAAACGCCCGAGGAACACCGCCTTCCCACCCCGCTCGGCCAGGTAGCGCTCGGCCCGGTCGAGATGTCGGCGCCGCACGAACCGTTCCGCGGGCCCGTCCAGCAGCCGCCGGCCGTAGCGGCGGCCCACCGCGTACCCGACGCTGTCGCCGAGTACCGCGCCGGCGACCGCCGCGACGAGGACGGCCGGGAGATCGGCCCGGTGGTGGACCGCGAGGACCCCGCCGAGCAGGACCGCGATCTCGCCAGGGAACACGAACCCGAGGAACGTCGACGACTCCAGCAGCGGCAGCGTGAACACGACGGCGAGCGCGGCCCACCCGTGCAGGCCGAGGATGTACCGGGCGATGGTGACCGTCATGTGACTGCCTCCGGGCCGGAACCTGCGCGGTCGGGTCATGGTGTCTGGTACCCGGCCACCGCTGACTACCCGATCAGTCTCTGCCACCCGGTCGCCGCCCCACCACCTGATCGCGGCCCGGTCGTCGCCGGAGTGGCCGGTCCTCGCCGGCGCTGACGGTGCCCGCGTGGCCGGCGCGGGCCGGGGGTGGCAAGCTACGAAGCACAGACACCTAACCGCAGCTCACACCTGTCTGGCGACATCATCCGCACGGTCGCCGGACGTGGACCGGTGGGTGGGACGGGTCCGCAGCCGGCGGGCCGACCGTCCCGGTGGATTGGGAGGCGCCATGCGCGCGATTCTCGTCGAGCAGTTCGGCGGGCCGGACGTGCTGCGGGTCAAGGACGTGCCGCTGCCCCAACCGAGATCGGACGAGGTGCTGGTCCGGATCCTGTCCACCGGGGTCGGGCCGTGGGACGTGGCCCAGCGGCGCGGCCGGCTCGGCACCGAACTGCCCTACATCCCCGGATTCGAGTGCGCCGGCACCATCGTGGGCACGACGGGGGACAACGCCGGGTTCCACGACGGCGAGCCGGTGTACGGGTACATCGGGTTCGGCGGCGCCTGCGCCGAGTACGCCGCCTGCCGGCCGGACCGGTTGGCCCCGATACCGATGGCACTGGCGTTGTGGGAGGCGGGCGCCGCGCCGGTCGACCTGCTGACCGCCGACGCCGGGATCACCGACGCGTTGGGAGTGTGCCGCGGGCAGACCGTACTCGTCACCGCCGCCGCCGGAGGGCTGGGCCATCTTGCCGCCCAGCTCGCGGTGCACGCCGGGGCGATGGTCATCGGTACGGCCGGGCGCGACCACCACGACTTCGTACACAAGCTCGGGGTCGCCGAGGTGGTCGACCACTACGACACCGACTGGCCGCAGCGGGTACGCGACCTGGTCCCGGGCGGTGTCGACGCCGCGTTGTCGAGCGTGGCGGCCACCACCGCGGGGGCCGTCGCCACCACCCGCGACGGCGGTGTCGTCGCCACGCCGACCCCGGGTGGAGAGGTACCGACCGGCCGCCGGGTGCAACTACTGCGCTACCAGGGCCCGATGGACGGCCGGCGGCTGGCCCGGCTAGCTCCGGCCCTCGACGAGGGGGCCGTCGCGGTCATCGTCTCCACGCGCTTCGACCTGGAGGATGCGCCCGCTGCGCATGCGCAGGTCGAGCAGGGGCACACCCGGGGCAAGGTAGTCCTGAGCGTCACCGACGTTTGATCGCCCCAGCACCTCGCCGTGCGCGACGGTGGACCTCGCCGTCGCGATGGTGAACCGGTTGATGCTCAGGCAACGCCCGGCTCAGCGAGGCCGTGCAGAGTCTCCGCCAGGCGTGAGGCCCGCGGTCGTGGGAGGACAGCCGCTCTCCACCCTAGGACAGGCAGAACTCGTTGCCTTCCGGGTCGGCGACCGTGACCCAGGTATGCGGCCCCTGCTGCCCCCGGTGCAGGAACGTCGCACCCCGGGCGGTCAGCCGCTCCAGTTCGGCGTCGAGGTTCTCAGCGCCGACCCACACGTCCAGGTGGACCCGGTTCTTGACGGTCTTGGCCTCCGGAACCAGTTGGAACAGGATCCGCTTGCGCGGGCCGTGCTCCGCTCCGCCGGGGTGCCGGATGGCGGCGCCTTCCTTCCACACCAGCGTCCCGTTGTGGGTTGTCGTATCGTCCTCGGTGGCGTGGCCTTCCGCGATCATGCGGCGGATGAACGCCTCGTCGGACGGCTCGACGAGCCAGCCGAGCGTCTCGGCCCACCAGTCGGCGAGGGTGTGCGGGTCGGTGGCGTCGATGGTGACCTGGAAGTCGTATGCCATGCCCGCAGATGGTAGGGGCACCCACCGACAGGACGCCGCACTTCGGACGGTCCGCTCGGCTTCTGCGCCGGTGTGGCGGTGTGGCCCGGCCCGGCTACGGAGCCGATGTGGCCCGGCCCCTTCGCGGATGCGAGGCCGGGTGGGCGAGGATGGCGGCATGAAATGGACGCGGGCCGTTCACCATGTCGAGTCGCTGGCGCGGGCATGCGCCGACATGGCCACCCGGCCATCCTCGATCTTCCCGATCCGGGTGACCCAGTTGTGGGCGGTCGGTGACGTCCTCGGCCCGCCGCGGGACCTGGAGGCCGTGACCGTCGCCCTGAGCGTCGACCTGCCGGTTGACGAGGTGCCGTGGTGGACCGAACCGCACGGCGCCCAGCATTGGGCGAGCGCCACCCGCCTGACGAAGAATCCGATCGTGGCGTGGTGGCGGTCCGCCCACGCGCCGGTGTGGAACCACCGCATCGACCGGCCCGTCCTGGTCTGGGACGGCACGGACGGCGTCCGGGAGGAGGCCCTGGTGGCGCTGGCCGAGGGGCGCGGCGAAGCCCTCCGACCAGCCGCCGTGGACCCGGACCTGCTGCGCGAGCGGCTCCGCGACGAGCTGGCGGTGAGCCGGCGCGCTCTGCGCGCACGGACGCAGACCTACGAGCAGCGGCGCTGGAGTCCCGGGAAGCTCGAACCGGTCGCGGACGCCTTGTGGCAGGTCAGCAGCGGATACCTGGACGTGCTCGACGCCGTCGAGCAGGGATAGGTAGCCCACGCCACCGGCGACTACGCGGAGCAGGCGAGAGCGCGGAGCAGGCGACTACGCGGATTTGGGGGGATGGTGTAGGAACCCGGCCGGGCCGTGGCCGCACCCGGCCGGGTCCACTTCGGTCGCTTCCCCACGACCGGCGCGGCCACCCCCAGTCGCCGCGCACGGTTATCGTACATGTGTTCCATCGGTGGTCGTCGCGGGGTCGTCCGGAGTGGCCCACGCGGACGGTCGGACAAGAAGGGGCGGCCGGCGGGTCGCCGGCCGCCCCAAGGGGGTACGTCAGATGGTCACGCCCTGGTGCAGGCGGTCCCGTTGAGGGCGAAGTTCGTCGGTGCCGCGTTGCTGCCGCTGTAGGTGCCCTGGAACCCGAACGACGCGCTGCTGCCCGGCGCGATGGCCCCGTTGTGGCTGGCGTTGGTCGCGGTCACCGAGGAGCCGCTCTGCGTCACGGTCGCGTTCCATGCGTTGGTGACCTGCTGGTTGCCGGGGAACGAGAAGGTCAGCCGCCAGCCGTTCACGGCGCTGCTGGAGGTGTTCGTGACGGATACGTCCGCGGTGAAGCCGGTACCCCAGGAGTTGGTGGTGTAGGCCACCCGGCAGGCGCCGGTGCCGGGCGGGGGAGTCGTCGGTGGGCGCGTGGTCGGCGGCGCGGTCGTCGGTGGCGTCGTGGGGCCGCCACCCCCGTTGACAGAGGCGGAGAACGAGGTCACGGCCAGTCCGGCGCCACCGATCCACGGCTCGAAGCCGGCCTGGATGCTCGTGAGGTACCACGAGTTGGTGACGTTGGTGCGGGTCTTCGTGTCGTTGATGAAGTCCAGCACGCTGAAGTTCCAGCTCGTGATGGGCGATGGCGCGACGTACGACACGACGTTGTTCGAGCCGTTGCTGCCGGTCCAGACCTCCCAGGTACGACCGCCGATGGTCGCGCTGCCGGTCCGCGAGCCGACCGGCTGGATCGACCCCTGTCGGTTGAACCAGATCATGATCTCCTGCTGGTTCACGCCGTCCTTCTTGGGCGTCGGATCCAGCCAGATGTCGTACGCGGCGTCGTAGGTGCCACTGCCGGGGTACGAGTAGGTGATGCTGCTCGTGGCGCTGCTGACCTGGCTGAGTTGTATCGGCAGGTTGGTACCTGGCGAGCAGTTGGTGTAGTGGCATCCGTAGTAGATAGCGGGATACGACGCCGGCGCGCCGTTGGTCGGCTTGTTGTGGTTGGCCGTCGTAATGGTGAAGCCACTGTTGGTGACGTTGATGCACTGGGCGGTGCTGGCGCCCCAGAGGTTGTTCATCACGACGTAGCGGTTCTGGATGACGGTCGAACCGTACTGCTCGCAGATCTGGGTGTCGGCGTTCGCCTGACCGGCCATGGAGACCGCGACGGCCGAGCCGGCGAGGAGAAGGCCGGCCGCGCCGAGGGCGCGGAGGAGACGTTTCATGGTGCTCCTTGGTGGGCGTCCAGGAGTGTGGGGATTTCGGGAGCGCTCCCACCAAAGGCTATGACACATTTACATGTATGAAAAGATGGTCGGTCGGTTATGGAGGTCGGTCCGTGAATTGATGGTCGGTGACCGGGGTCGGGTGCCACCGCGCTCGGGACGCTCGGCTCCGGGCTCGGACCCCTGCCGTGCCTCAAGCCCCGCGTTGCGGACCCCTGCCGTGCCTCGTGATCGACATGACGGGTCCGTGCCGCGCCTCACGATCCGTGCGACAGGGTTCTGCCGCGCCTCATGATCCGTGCGACAGGGTTCTGCCGCGCCTCACGATCCGCGCAATGTCGCGAACTTTGCTGCTTCCGGCCGCCGGATAGCCGCAATGTCGCCAGAATTGTGTGGATCTTGCGGTGGGGACACGCGGGCGGCCGGCTCCAGTGCGGTGATGGGCGGCGGGGGACACGCGGGCGTGCGGGGACACGCGGGCGTGCGGGGACACGCGGGCGTCCGGGGACACGCGGGCGGCCGGGGACACGCGGGCGGCCGGGGACACGCGGGCGGCCGGGGACACGCGGGCGTCCGGGGACACGCGGGCGTCCGGCATCCAGTGCGGTGACCGCCCCGGATGCGACGCAGCCCCCGCATGGTGATGGGCGGCCGGCCCGAGACGTCCGGACCGACCGCCCTCGTGGGACGCGATCAGAGGGTGGCCGCGACGAGCTCCGCGAGCTGTACGGCGTTGAGCGCGGCGCCCTTGCGCAGGTTGTCGTTGGAGCAGAAGAGCGCGAGTCCGTGCTCGACGGTCTCGTCGGCCCGGATCCGGCCCACGTACGTCGGGTCCTGGCCGGCGGCCTGCAGCGGGGTCGGTACGTCCGACAGCGCCACGCCGGGGGCGCCGTCGAGCAGCTCACGGGCGCGCTCGGGGCTGATCGGCCGGGCGAACCGGGCGTTGATCTGCAGCGAGTGGCCGGTGAAAACGGGTACCCGTACGCAGGTGCCGGACACCTTCAGGTTCGGGATTTCGAGGATCTTGCGGCTCTCGTTGCGGAGCTTCTTCTCTTCGTCCGTCTCACCAGCGCCGTCGTCGATGATCGAGCCGGCGAGGGGCAGGACGTTGAACGCGATCGGCGCGGCGAACTTGCGCGGCGCCGGGAACTGCACTCCCGAGCCGTCGAAGGCCAGCTCGGTGGCCCGGTCGGCGACCTTGCGGACCTGCTCGTCAAGCTCGGACACGCCGGCCAGGCCGGCGCCGGACACCGCCTGGTAGGTGGAGACCACCAGGCTGACCAGCCCGGCTTCGGCGTGCAGTGGGCGCAGGACCGGCATGGCGGCCATGGTGGTGCAGTTCGGGTTGGCGATGATCCCCTTGGGGCGTACGGCGGCCGCGTGCGGGTTGACCTCCGACACGACCAGCGGTACGTCCGGGTCCATCCGCCAGGCGGAGGAGTTGTCGATCACCACGGCACCGGCGGCCGCGACGCGGGGCGCCAGCTCCTTCGACGTCGCGCCACCGGCGGAGAACAGCGCGATGTCCAGGTCCGAGTAGTCCGCCGTGGCGGCGTCCTCGACGGTCACCTGTCCGTCCTGCCATGGCAGGGCCCGGCCGGCCGAGCGGGCCGAAGCGAACAGGCGCAACTGGGTGACCGGGAACTGACGCTCCGCCAGGATCTGGCGCATGACGCCCCCGACCTGGCCGGTGGCTCCGACGATGCCGATTCTCATGCCGCGAGGTTACCCAGGTCATGCGGCCTTCGCAGCCGGGTAGGCGGCCGGCACGGTGCGACGGTCGCCACCGCCACCGTGCCGGCGGCCGCCACCCGGATCGGCTTTCCCCGGCTCAGGGAGAAAGTTGCGGCGGTCCGGAGGTCGAACCGCCGCAAATTCTCCGCGAACACGGCCGGTTCTCCGCGAACAGGGCCGGTCAGCGCGTGGACACCCGCCGGTAGCGGATGATCGCCATCGGCGCGAACGTGGCCAGGATCACCACCGACCACAACAGCGCGAGCAGGACCGGGTGCTGCGCCGGGAAGCCACTGCCCCGGGCGAGGCCCTCGGGCGCGTTGCCCCACAGGTCCCGTAGTCCCAGCACGATCGCGCTGATCGGGTTCCAGTCGGCGACCGGCTGCAACCAGTCGGGCAGCGTGTCGGTGGGGATGAAGGCGTTGGACAGGAACGTCATCGGGAACAGCCAGATGAACCCGGCCGACTGGGCCACTTCGACGCTGCGTACGGCCAGCCCGATGACCGCGGCGATCCAGCTCATCGCGTACCCGAAGAGGAAGAGCACCCCGAAACCGGCGAGCGCACCCCCCGGGCCGGCGTGGATGCGCCAGCCGACCAGCAGCCCGCAGAGGGCCATGACGATCACGACCAGCAGGTTGTTGAGCAGGTCGGAGGTGGTCCGTCCGATCAGTACCGCGGCCCGGGACATCGGCAGCGACCGGAACCGGTCGACGATGCCTCTGGTCAGGTCGTCGGCGAGCCCGATGGCGGTCAGCGACGAGCCGAACGCGACCGTCTGGGTGAAGATGCCGGCCATCAGGTACTCCTTGTAGTTCACCCCCGGGACCTTGATGGCGCCGCCGAAGACGTACGCGAACAGCAGTACGAACATGATCGGCTGGATGGTCGTGAAGATCAGTAGGTCCGGAATCCTCTTGATTTTGATCAGGTTGCGCTTCGTCACGATCCAGCCGTCGTGCACCGCGCCGGCGACCTCGCTCATCGCGCTCCTCCGGTCCTGTCGCGGCGGCCCCGCCGCCCCCGGCTGCCGGTGGGCGCCGCCATCCTGCCGTCCACCTTCCCGTCCGCGCCGGCCGCCTCGCGGGTGAGGGCGAGGAACACGTCGTCGAGGGTGGCCCGCCGGATACCGATGTCCACCGGCTCGATCCGGGCGGTGTCCAGCAGTCGGGCGACGTCGAGCAGTGGACGCGTTCCTCCGCTGATCGGCCCGCTCACCGTCCGGGCCAGGGTGTCGACCTCGGGTACCTCGCCGCAGACCTTCTCCACGGCCAGCCGGGCCGCCTCCAGTTCCGCGTCCGTGCCGACGGTGACCTCCAGCCGTTCCGCCGCCACCTGGCGCTTGAGCTCGGTCGCGGTACCCCGGGCGATCGCCCGCCCGTGGTCTATCACCACGATCTCGTCGGCGAGCCGGTCGGCCTCCTCCAGGTACTGTGTCGTCAGCAGCAGCGTCGAGCCGGAGCGGACCCGTTCGTTGATCACGTCCCACATGCCCAGCCGGCTGCGCGGGTCCAGGCCGGTGGTGGGCTCGTCGAGAAAGATGACGGGCGGCGACGTGATCAGCGCGCCGGCCAGGTCGAGCCGCCGCCGCATGCCGCCCGAGTACGTCTTGACCGTGCGCTTCGCGGCGTCGGCCAGGTCGAAGCGCTCCAGCAACTCGCCCGCGCGCTGTCGGGCACGTGCCCTGCCGAGCTGGTAGAGCCGACCGATCATCTCCAGGTTCTCATAGCCGGTCAGGTTGTCGTCGACCGCCGCGTACTGCCCGGACAGGCCGATCACCCGCCGGACCTGTTGTGGATGGGTGCGAACGTCGATGCCCGCGACGCTCACCCGGCCCTCGTCGGGCTGTAGCAGCGTCGCCAGGATCCGTACGCACGTCGTTTTGCCCGCGCCGTTGGGGCCGAGCAGTCCGAGAACGGTGCCCTCGGCCACCCGGAGATCGAGGTGGTCGAGTGCCCGTACCGACCCGTAGGTCTTGACCAGTCCCTCGGCCACGATCGCGTCTGCCATGCCGTCAACGTACCGGCGGTGCCGTAAAGTAGCAGCGCAGTTTCGGTCCGAAGTAACTGGACGCCAAACGGATCAGATGGCGGAAATTCATATTAGAGTGTGGCCCCGGACACGCCTTTCATCGACGACTTCAATCGAGGGTGCACTGTGGACGTTGTGTCTGCTGGGAGAGTGAGGTAGCCGTGGGAGGCCGCCATGCCCGCCCCCACGGCCTCTCCGCCAGTGGCGGGCGGTCCGCACCCGGAGGGCTCAGCATCGCCGCCGCCGCGGTGGCCGTGCTCGTCGTCCTGACCGGAAGCTGGGGCGCCTACCGCGCGCTGACCAACTCGCTGTGCGGTCAGCGGATCAGCCTGTCGATCGCAGCCGCGCCAGAGATCGCGTCCGCCGTCCGGGAGACCACGGCGAAGGCCGCCAATGGTGACCTGCGGGTCAACGACCGCTGCGTGTCGGTGGACGTCATCGCCGCCGACCCGGCGGACGTCGCGGCGGCGATCGCCAACCGCCACGAGTCCTCGCTCGGCGGGTTGGGCCAGGCCAGCGGGAAGACGAAGGTTCCCGACGTCTGGATCCCCGACTCGTCGATGTGGTTGCAGCGGCTGCGGTCCGGCGGGTCCGACTGGGTACCCGACGACGCCCAGTCGATCGCGCGCAGCCCCGTCGTGCTCGCGATGCCCGAGTCCGCGGCGACCTCGCTGGGCTGGCCGGCGAAGAAACTGACCTGGACCGACCTGTTCCCGCGCCTGATCTCGGACATCAGGGTACGAAGCGGCGTGGTCGAACCGCACCGGGACGCGGCCGGGCTGTCGGGGCTGCTGGCGCTGGCCGCCGCCGGAGAGGCGACCGGAGGTGCGGCCGGCCGGCAGACGGTCGTCGGCGCGCTACGGGCATTCGCGATCGGGCGATCGACGCTGCGCGCCGACCTGCTCGCCCGGTTCCCGCGCTCGACCGACGTCACCTCCCAGGCCACCAGCCTCACCGCCGCCCCGCTGACCGAGCAGGCGGTCATCGCGTACAACGCCAAGCAGCCGCCGGTGCCGCTGGCCGCCCTGTACGTGGAACCGGCGCCGGTACCGCTGGACTACCCGTTCGCGGTCATGCCCGGCACCTCGGTGGACAAGGCGACCGCCGCCGGTGCCGTACTCGGGCTGTTCGCCGGCGACGCGTACCGCGACCGGCTCGCCACCGCCGGGCTGCGCGGCGACGACGGGAGCGTGGGTGCCGGGTTCGCCGCGCCCAAGGGCGCCCCTGCCCTGACCGCGCCGGTCGCCGTCGCCGCCGACCCCGCCCGGATCGACACCCTGCTCTCCACCTGGACCACGGTCACCTCACCGGGGCGGATGCTCGCGGTCGTCGACGTGTCCGCCTCGATGGGCCAGTCGGTGCCCAGCGCCGGTGGCGCGTCCCGCCAGCAGGTCACGGTGCAGGCGGCGCACCAGGGGCTGGCGCTGTTCGACGACAACTGGTCGGTCGGCCTGTGGACCTTCTCCACCCAGCTCGACGGCGCCAACGACTACCGGGAACTGGTCCCGGTCGGGCCGCTGGGCGAGCAGCGCCAGCAACTGGTCGCCGCGCTGGACGGGATCAAGCCGAAGAAGGACGGCAGGTCCGGGCTGTACGACACGACCCTGGCCGCCTACAAGGCGGTACAGGCCGGCTGGGATCCGAGCCGGGTCAACTCGGTCGTCATCCTGACCGACAGCGGCAACGACGACACCGACGGACTCTCGCTCGACCAGTTGGTCGAGGAGCTGAGGAAGGCGGCTGACCCCGCCCGACCGGTCCAGGTCATCGCGATCGGTATCGGCACCGGAGCGCCCGAGACCGACCTGAAGCGGATCACCGACACGACCGGCGGCGGGACGTTCATCGCGTCCGATCCGGTGAAGCTCGGTGAGGTCTTCCTGAAGGCCATCGCGCTGCGAACCGGCGTACGGCGGTAACCGTCGCCGAACGGAAGGGGCACCGTACCCGTGGGTACGGTGCCCCTTCCGTTCGTATCCGCGCCGCGTCAGACGACCACGCTGACGCAGAGGATCAGTACGAACGACACCACGGAGATGATCGTCTCCATCGCCGACCAGGTCTTGAAGGTCTCCCCGACGGTCATCCCGAAGTACTCCTTGACCAGCCAGAAGCCGGCGTCGTTGACGTGGGACAGGAACAGCGACCCGGAGCCGATGGCGAGCGCCAGCAGTGGCTTGTTGACCCCGTCCAGGTGCTGCACCAGCGGGGCCATCAGGCCGCCGGCGGTGACCGTGGCGACCGTGGCCGAGCCGGTGGCGAGCCGGATGCCCACCGCGATGAGCCAGCCGAGCGCCAGCGCCGACAGGTGGCTCGCGGCGGCCGCCTTGCCCAGCGTCGTACCGATGCCGATGGAGACGAGGATCTGCTTGAAGCCACCGCCGGCGCCGATGATCATGACGATGGCGGCGATCGGCGCCAGGCTCAGGCCCAGCAGGTCACTGACCTTCTGGCGGCTGAACCCGCGCAGGTAGCCGAAGGTGAACATCGCGACGAGTACCGCCAGCAGCAGCGCGACCAGCGGGTCGCCGAGGAAGTCCAGGACGGTACGGACCCCGCTGGACTTGGCCAGCAGAACGTCTGCGAGGGCCTTGCCGAGCATCAGGACGACCGGCAGGAGAAGGGTCGCCAGGGTGATGCCGAAGCTGGGCCGGCGGTCCGGTGCCACGCCGGCGGGGTTGTGCGGCTCGCCCTTGACGGTGGTCAGGGCACCGGCTTCGGTCGCGGTGCCGGTCGTGCCGGGCGCGGTCGTCGTGGCTTCGGTCGCGGTGCCGGTCGTGCCGGGCGCGGTCGTCGTGGCTCCGGTCGCGTCGGGGCCAGCCGTGCCGGGTGCGTTCGATGACGCGGTGGCGAACTGGGCGACGAGGTGCTCCGGGGGCGTCGGGCGGACCATCCGGCCGATCCAGCCGCCGTAGATCGGCCCCGCCACGATCACCGTCGGGATGGCGATGAGTAGCCCGTACGCCATGGTCTGGCCGAGGTCGGCGTGCAGGGCGTTGATCGCGATCAGCGGGCCAGGGTGTGGCGGGACCAGGCCGTGCATGACCGACAGACCGGCGAGTGCCGGAATGCCGATCCGGACGACCGAGGTCCGGGCCCGGCGGGCGACCAGGAAGATGACCGGGATCAGCAGGACGACGCCGATCTCGAAGAACAGCGGAATCCCGATGATCATCGCGATGAGCGTCATGGCCCAGGGCAGCCGGCGATCGCTGGTGCGGCTGACGATCGTGTCGACGATGCGGTCGGCGCCGCCCGAGTCGGCGAGCAGTTTGCCCAGCATCGTGCCGAGTGCGATCAGGATCCCGACGCCGCCGAGGGTACTGCCGAAGCCGCCCTCGAAGTTCTTAATCACGTCGGCGGCGCTGAGGCCGGCGCCGAGTCCGGCCACGCCGGAGCCGAGGATCAGCGAGAGGAACGGGTGCACCTTGAACTGGGTGATCAGGACAACGACGACCGCGATGCCGATCAGAGCCCAGACCACCAGTGAGGTGTCGTGTACGGTCCAGGTCATTCGTGCTCCCTGCGTTGTGCGCGCGTCGGCGCGGTGGTGCTCCGCGCGTCGTCCGTGATCACGCGGCGGTCCGGCCGGGTCATGCCCGGTCGGGTGACCGGGCGGTCAGGCCGGATCGAGCGGCGCGGCCGGCAGTCGCAGGCCGGTGAGGATCTGGTCGACCACCTCGGCCGGGGTGCCGGTGATCGGCACGGTGAGGACACCCTCGTCGGGCTCGGGCGGTTCCAGGTCGGCGAACTGGCTGTCCAACATGCTCGCGGCGAAGAAGTGCCCGTGCCGGGCCACCATCCTGCTCTTGATCAGATCAGGGCTGCCGTCGAGGAACACCGGGTGTACCTCTGGACGGCCGTCGCACAGCATGTCGCGGTAGGCCCGTTTCAATCCGGACGAGGTGACCACGCCCGGTTCGTGCGCGGCGCGGCGTTCGTCGATCCACCGTCCGATCGCTTCCAGCCATGGCCGGCGGTCGGCGTCGGTGAGCGGGTGACCGGCGGCCATCTTCTCCACGTTCGCGCGGGGGTGGAAGTCGTCGGCTTCCGCGTACGGCCAGCCGAGCCGGCCGGCGAGCATCGCGCCGACGGTGGTCTTCCCGCTGCCGGAGACGCCGGTGATCAGGACGATCGGAGGGTTTTCCGGTTCGCCGGCCTCGGTTGACATGTCAGCGAATGTAGCGCGTGATTCGCGCATCGCGTACCGGCTGTGCACCGAGGTACATGGTCCGCTCAATGGGAGGTATCGGAATCGGTGCCCGACGGCCGGGCCGCGGCAGGGTAGCGTCGCATGATCGGGCCGCTGACGAAAGGGAAGAGCATCATGGCGGACAGGGCACAGATCGGTGTCACCGGCCTGGCGGTGATGGGGCGCAACCTGGCACGGAACCTGGCCAGGCACGGGCACGCCGTCGCCGTCCACAACCGGTCCGGTGAGCGCACGAAGGCGCTGGTCGAGGAGTTCGGCCACGAGGGCACCTTCCTGCCGGCCGACACCCCTGAGCAGTTCGTGGCCTCGCTTGAGCGGCCCCGACGGGTAGTGATCATGGTTAAGGCCGGTGCGCCGACCGACGCGGTGATCGAGGAGTTCGCGCCGTTGCTGGAGCCGGGCGACATGATCGTCGACGGGGGGAACGCGCACTTCGCCGACACCCGCCGGCGGGAAGCCGCCCTGCGCGAGCGCGGCCTGCACTTCGTCGGTACCGGGGTCTCCGGCGGTGAGGAAGGGGCGCTGCTCGGGCCGAGCATCATGCCGGGTGGCTCGCCCGAGTCGTACGAGGCGCTGGGCCCGCTGCTGGAGGACATTTCGGCGAAGGTCGACGGTACCCCCTGCTGTACCCACGTCGGCCCCGACGGTGCCGGTCACTTCGTCAAAATGGTGCACAACGGCATCGAGTACTCCGACATGCAGCTCATCGCCGAGGCGTACGACCTGCTGCGGCACGCCGGGGGCATGGAGCCGGCGCGGATCGCGGAGGTCTTCCGCGGCTGGAACACCGGCCGGCTCGGGTCGTACCTGATCGAGATCACCGCCGACGTGCTCGCCCACACCGACCCGGCGACCGGCAAGCCGTTCGTGGACGTGGTGGTCGACCAGGCCGAGCAGAAGGGTACCGGCCGCTGGACCGTGCAGATCGCGCTCGACCTGGGGGTGCCAGTGAGCGGCATCGCCGAGGCGGTCTTCGCGCGGTCGCTGTCCGGCCACGCCGACCTGCGCGCCGCCGCCCGAAACCTGCCGGGTCCGCGTGCCGCCCGGGTGGGTGCTGTCGACACCCTGGTCGAGGACGTCGAGCAGGCGCTGTACGCGTCGAAGATCGTCGCGTACGCGCAGGGCTTCAACCAGATCCAGGCCGGCAGCGCCGAGTACGGGTGGAACATCAACCTGGGCGCGATGGCGACGATCTGGCGTGGCGGTTGCATCATCCGGGCGAAGTTCCTCGACCGGATCCGCGCCGCCTACGACGCCGACCCGAACCTGCCCACGCTGCTCGTCGACGACCACTTCACCGCGGCGGTACGCGACGCGCAGGACGCCTGGCGGCGGGTCGTGTCCACGGCGGCCGCCCAGGGCATCCCGGCGCCGGGGTTCGCCACCGCGCTGGCCTACTACGACGGGCTGCGCGCGCAGCGCCTGCCCGCCGCACTGGTCCAGGGGCAGCGCGACTTCTTCGGGGCGCACACCTACCGGCGGGTCGACCGGGACGGCTCCTTCCACACGCTGTGGGCGGGTGACCGCCGGGAAGTCGGTTCCTGAGTCGGTGGGGTCCCGGGGTCGGGCCGTAATCCACGGCCCGTTCCCGGGGGCGCCCGGTCCACGAAGTGGCTCCAAGATCCACGCAATGTCGCACTCTTTGCGGCCATCCGAGCCGCCGATACAGCAATGTTCGCGACATTGCGCGGATCTTGGCGCGCGTCTCGCTGTGTGGATCATGAGCCTTCATCCGGGTCGGGCGATCCGATGTCACCCCCGACGGGCGGGTAATTGCGCATGGCCACGGCAACCGAGGCGCGGGTCGACGAGAGGATCCAGCTCGACCTGATCGAGGAGCTCAACTGGGACGCCCGTGTCCAGCCCAACGAGATCGGCGTGGCCGTCAAGGACGGCATCGTGACGCTGATGGGATGGGTCGACAGCTACGCCAGGAAGTGGGTCGCCGAACGCATCGCCCACCGGATACGCGGGGTACGGGCGGTCGCCAACGACATCGAGGTCCGGCTACCGACCTCCGCTGAGCGTACCGACGCCGAGATCGCCCGGGTGGCCACCCATGCGCTCGATTGGGACACCTTCGTCCCGGCCGGGGACCTCGAGGTGACCGTATCCAGAGGCTGGGTCATCCTCCGGGGCGAGGTGACGTGGGAGTACGAGCGGCGAGCGGCCGAACGGACGGTGCGCCGGTTGGCGGGGGTCCGTGGCGTCACCAACCTCATCACGGTCCGCCCCCGGGTCGCGTCGCCGGTGGAGGACCTCACGCACCGCATCGAGCGGGCCATGGCCCGCAGCGCAGCCACTGACGCCAGGTTGGTCGAGGTCGAGGCGCACGGCGACACAGTCACCTTGACCGGAACCGTGCAGTCCTCGTCCGAGCGGGAGGAGGCCGAGCGGGTGGCCTGGTCGGCGCCCGGCGTCAGTCACGTCGACAACCGGATAGTCGTCGGCCTCAACCGGTCGCCCTGACGCGGTGCTCACCCCGGCGTTCCCCGCTTCCGGTCACCGTGGTGCTCACCCCGGCGTTCCCCGCTTCCGGTCACCGTGGTGCTTCCCCGGAAGTCCGGGATTCCCCGTGGGCTGTTGTCTCCGTATCCTCCCCGGTTGCGGTCGTCTCGTCGTACTCCGTTGTCTGCGGGTGCGCCGTGGTCTCGTCGTACGCCGCGGTCTCCCTGGTCGCCGTCGTTCCCGTGAGCGCCTCCGGCGTTGATCGGCGTGAACGTCGCGGCTGGGTGGCGGGCCGTCCCATCGGCGCCCACGCGAACGCGAGCGAGCCGCCGATCAGGCCGACGAGCATGCCGACGAAGAAACCGCCCAGGTTGGACGTGAGCCAGGAGCCCAGCGCCATCAGGATCGCGACGATCGCGTAGAACAGGCGCTGCCGGGGGTTGAACCACAGCAGGAGGCCGCACACCACCATGATCGTGGGTACCAGGTAACCGGCCAGACCCTGCGGGCCGACGTGCAGGACGACCGGGAGCGGTGCCCAGATGGAGGCGAGGATCTCGGCGCCGGACAGGACGAGCAGCAGCCCACCCCAGAACGGTCGGCTGCGCCGCCATCCCCGCCAGGCCAGCCTCGCCCTGGTCATCGTCCCGGCCGGGGGTCCTGGCAGCGGTCCCGCTGCCGGTGGTGGCGGTGCCCCGGTCGGTGGTGGCGGTGCCCCGGTCGGTGGCGGTGCCCCGGTCGGTGACGGCGGCGCTGGACAGCGTCCGCCATCACCGTTGCCGGCTCGATGGAGTGCCATCGTCAGCAGCCGTCGGACGAGAAGCTCATGTGGAGGTTGGGCAGGGTGAACAGGGCCGCGGTGGTCGCGTAGTTGTTCTGCCGCAGGTTGTTGATGGTTACCGTGTCGGCCTGCTGCCCGAAGACGCCGATGTTGCCGGTCACGCCGGGCACCGCGGTGAGGGTGCTGGCGTCCTGGCCGATGTTGATGGTGTCGAAGGACGCGTCACCGGAGATCATGTCCGAGTCGACCACCAGTTTCCGGGCGGTGACCGGCGTCTTGCCGGTGCCGGCGGTGAGCTTCAGGTAGGAGCCGCCGAGGTTGATGCTCTGACACAGGTTGGTGAGCTTCGCGCTGTCGATGGCCGACACCACGAGGACCAGTTGACCGCCGGTGTCGCCCGCGTTCGGGCTGTTCGGTGCCATCTCGTCGAGCGTGGCGAACTGCTCGAACCCGGTCCCTTCGAGCTTGGTGGCGGTGACGGTGAACGGCATGCCGGAAACCGAGAACTGGGCGGCGAGTACACCCTGCGCGGTGAGGACGACCAAGGTACCGGCGGCCGCGCCGGCTGCGGCCATCATAGCGGCGAACCGCCGCCACCGTACCTTTCCGTGGGC
This sequence comes from Planosporangium spinosum, assembly GCF_049999945.1. Taxonomy (NCBI): domain Bacteria; kingdom Bacillati; phylum Actinomycetota; class Actinomycetes; order Micromonosporales; family Micromonosporaceae; genus Planosporangium; species Planosporangium spinosum. The sequence continues at coordinate 110,410 of NZ_JBLYUB010000022.1, forward strand.
TATTGGTTCGGCGTGGCGAAACGAGGTGGTGGTGCCATGGGAAGACATGGGCGACTCCCGGATCATGATAGGCGGAGGTCGGTGTTACCGATCGGTCATCACATTTTTCGGCGATCACGGTTACTCGGAACCGGCAACCGCCGCGCGACGATTTTCGCCATGATCTGTGCGGCAATTAAGGTTGGAAGTTACCGCCGGGTAGTCCGGCGGTCAACACCCCCGTTCCGCCTTCGCTGTCTGACGTCACAATTTCCTTCACGGGCCGCGCGGAAGTTGGTGGCGAAAGGGGATTGGCGGTCAGGTCGAGGGGCTGTCGGCCCCTCGGGGTTGGTGGTCGGGGCGGGAAGCCGTAGGTCCCGTCGGGATTGGTGGTCGAGACGGGAGGGGCGGTGCCCACATCGAGGTCGCGCCGGCGGCGGCCGGCGGTGATCGGCGGCCGGCGGAGGTCGGCGGCCGGTAGAGGTCGGCGGGCGGGTGGGGGGGGGTGTCCCTATGGGTTTGGTCAAGCGGCGACGGGGCGGGGCTGGTAGGTGGTCTTGTCGCGGAGCATGGCGTGTAGGACGTCGATGCGGCGTCG
>NZ_JBLYUB010000023.1:0-109785 GCF_049999945.1 Planosporangium spinosum
CCGAAACCGGCACAGAGCTCGTCGCCGCTTGACCGCCGTTTGTTGTCAGCCCGACGACGAACCGGAAAACTGAACAGCGCACAGAGCCTCACGCAGGCGATCTACACCATCCCACGGGACGTGACCGTTCGGCAGAGTCCGAGCGCGTCCACTGCGGACCAATCTCGATGGGCCGCCGGACACGAGCCGCCCGCCAGGTCACCGCATCGTCTGGTCAGCCTGCCGCACACACATCCGTTTACTGGTACGACGCACTGGCCGGCTGGCCGGCGGGGGAGCGGCGGTGACGGCCCGGCCCGGACTTGACGGCGCCGGCGAAGCGAAGCGTCCATGCACTGCTGACCTGCCAGCGGCTGAGGCGGAGCCGGACATCCGGGTGCTGGTGCCATCCGGTGAGCCGGTGCTCGAGTCGCCGGTGGCGCAGGCGCTACTCGAGCTGATCAAAGTACTCGCCCGGCCGGAAGCGCGGGCGGGGTACGACCACGTACAGACGCCAATGGAGGATCCGTGAAGTTCGCCTTCGCCGGCCGCTGCTCAACAGAGGATCAACAGGATCCCGAGTCGTCGCGGATCTGGCAACGTAGACGAGCGTCCGCATTGATCGAGCCTCGGGGCGGCCGGATCGTCGCCGAGTACTTCGATATCGGACAGAGTCGGTCGCTGCCCTGGCAGCGCCGACCACGGGTCAGCGCGCTGTTGGAGGCGCTGGCCGACCCCAATCGGGGGTTTGATGCGGTGGTGATCGGAGAGCCACATCGGGCCTTCTATGGCAACCAGTTCGGCCTGACCTTCCCGCTGTTCAACCACTACGGGGTCGAACTATGGGTGCCGGAAGTCGGCGGCCCGCTCGACCCGGATAACGAGGCACACGACCTGGTCATGTCGGTCTTCGGGGGAATGAGCAAGAGAGAACGCAACCGCGTCAAGGTCCGGGTCCGGGCGGCGATGGCGGCGCAGGCTCAAGTCGAAGGCCGGTTTCTTGGTGGGCGACCACCCTATGGTTACCAGATCGTGGATGCCGGCCCGCACCCCAATCCGAGCAAGGTCGCCGACGGCCGCCGCCTGCACCGACTCGACCTCGACCCCATGACGGCGCCGGTCGTCGAACGCATCTTCCGGGAGTATCTGGCCGGGAGGGCATCTTCGCGATCGCCGAAGAGCTCACCCGGGATGGCATCCCCTGTCCATCCGCGCACGACCCGGGCCGCAACCGGCACCGCTCCGGGATCGCCTGGTCAAAGATGGCCATCCGCGCGATCCTGACCAACCCCCGCTACACCGGCTACCAATGCTGGAACCGCCAGCGCAAAGACGAGATCCTCGTCAACGTCAAAGACGTCGCGCTGGGCCACACCACCCGGCTGCGCTGGAACACCAGCGACAAGTGGATCCGATCCGACAAGCCGGCGCATGCGGCGATCGTCAACCTGGACACGTTCGATCAAGTCCAGGCCAAGCTGGCCACCCGAGGAGCAACAACCACGCAGGTCAAACCCCGCCGTACCCCACGGCCGTACATCTTCCGCGGCCTGCTGTTCTGCGCGGTATGCGGCCGGCGCATGCAGGGCCAGTGGCTACACGGGATGGCTTACTATCGCTGCCGGTTCCCCGAGGAATACGCTCTCGCCAATAAGCTGGCCCACCCCCGTAACGTCTACCTCCGCCAGGATCACCTCGTCGACCCGCTTGACGAGTGGCTGCTGGCCGCGTTGGCCCCGCACAACCTCGAGGCCACCATTGCTGCGATGGAGGCCGCCCAACCCATCCCTGCGCAGCCGAGTACCGACGCGGCCGACCACATCCTGGCCGAATGCGACCGCAAGATCGCGAACTATCGAGCCCTGCTCGACGCGGGAACCGACCCCAGTCTCGTGGCGGGCTGGATCTCCGAGATCACCGCCATCCGCACGGCGGCGGAGAACCAACGAGATCGCCGCCGCGGCGGCGCGACCGTGCCGGCAAGGCTCACCAAAGAGCAGATTCGCGGTCTGATCACGGCGGTCGGCGACCTCAGAACAGCCCTGCGCCGGGCCGACGCCGCGACCGCGAAAGCGGAGCTGTACCGGCGGCTGCGGATCCGGCTCACTTACGACCCTGGAAAGCAGATCGTCCGGGCTGAGTCAGAACTCAGCCCGGACGACGTAGGCATCGGGTCAGTGTCCGAGGGGGGACTTGAACCCCCACGCCCTATACGGGCACTAGCACCTCAAGCTAGCGCGTCTGCCATTCCGCCACTCGGACCTACCATGCTCCCGGCGCAGCACGACGGGGCGTACTTCCCCGTCGGCCTGGCCGGCCGCACGGAGAATGACTGTACACCCCCGGCGTCGATCATGCGAAACGGCTCGCGGGACTTCTTCCGTCGCACTGGGGAGGGCGCGTCCCGTCGATGGCGCCGGCCGTCGTCACGGGGGCCTGGGTGGCGCCTGCCATGCTCAGGGCGCCCGGTTGACAGCGCTCCACGGCGCGCTGAGACGTTCGTGGTGCGGACAGGCCGGTGGGCCTGGCGGAGGCGCACAACCCTGCCAGGCCCACCGGAGGGCGGGGCTCGCGGCCGGTGGGGAGCCCGGCGCGGCCCCTGTCACTAGCTGAAGATGCTGACACCGCCCGGGCCGACCAGCAGACCGACGATGATCAGCACGATTCCCCACAGCACCTGCGACCGCAGGAGGGCCACGATGCCGGAGACGACCAGTACCACCGCGAGGATCCACAGAAGAGTAGCCATGACCTTTGATTTCCCTTCTTTTCCGATTGATAAACGCTGAGACCTAAAGGTCCTCAGGCCAGGTGGTACGCCCGACTACGACGTCGCGGATCTTGTCCACCACGCCGACCGCCGGGTCGACCACCTTGTTGGCCGGGGGAGTAAGGGGGGTCGCCGGGTGCGGCCGGGTGGGTGCCGCCTCGTGGGCGATCTCGACCCGGTTACCTAGGCGGATCAGCTCGTTCTCGCTGCACCGCTCCCGCAGGCGGGGAAAGATCTCGTACGACGCCCGCTCGGCGTGGCGCGCGACCTGCCGGGTGACGGTGTCGACGAGCCTCGGGTAGGCGGGGTCGTCGACGGGCGTGGTGTGCAGTTCCTTGAGCGTGTGCAGCATCGCCGCGTCCTCGCTGAGTTCCTGGTCGGCGAGGAGGGCGCCGTCAGGGAGGACGGCCCGGGCGGTGGGATAGGTGTACTGCTCGTCCACCGACAGGTGCCGCGACAACATCGCGACCAGGACGTCGGTCAGTGACGGGGTCTCCGCCGGGTCCGTCAGGTGCTCGCCGAGCCGGTTGCACAGGGCGATGATCTGGTGGTGGTCGTCGATCAGAATGTCGACCATGCTGCGGCCGCCCGGATGGACGTCGTCGTCACTGACCGCCGGGGCGGGCGGTAGGGGAGGCAGGGGCGCGGCCACGGATGGGACTCCTTCGGGCGTACTGACGTTGCCCGATCTCTACCCCCACCGCTCGACCGTCAAACCGCAGTTCGAACCAGGCCCGGGGCCGGCGGCCGAACCGCAGCTCGGACCGCGCCCGGGGCCGGCGGCCGAGCCGCGGCCCGGACCGTCGGCTGAACGAGCTCCGAACGCGGCCTTGGTCGGCTGCTGAGCCGCGGTCCGGACCGTCACCTGAGCGGAGTTCGGGACCGGCTCGTGCCGGCCCTCGGGATCGCGGTCCTCACCCGTCCGGATCGCGGTCCGTTCCCGTCCGTGCTTGACGGAACGTGACAGCCCATTCACCAATAGCGAATTCAGTTATGCCCATGGATTCACGTTTCCGTGCGATAAAGAAAGTTACCCCTTGGTAACCCCGCCGCACGAAACGAGGTCCACCCATGAGACTCGTGCGCCCCGGCCTGCTCGCCCTCACCATGGGCCTGGCCACCGCCGTCGCGTCCAGCACCCCGGCCCATGCGGCCGCCGGACCGCCGCCCAGCTCGATGGCGAGCATGGGCGACTCGATCACCCGCGGCTTCAACGCCTGCGGCTGGTTCGTCGACTGCACCTCCCGGTCGTTCAGTACCGGTGACGACACCGGCGTCAACAGCCACTACCTGCGCATCCGGGCGAAGAACAGCGCGATCGGCGGCAGGAACTACAACGACGCCCGCAGTGGCGCCAAGGCCGCCGACATGCCGGGCCAGGCCGACACCGCGGTCTCCCAGCGCGTCCAGTACGTCACGATGCTCATCGGCGCCAACGACGCGTGCACCAGCTCGGAGTCGACGATGACCTCGGTCAGCGCGTTCCGTGCGTCGATCGACACCGCGCTGGGCAAGCTCAAGGCCGGCCTGCCGGGCAGCAAGGTCCTGGTTGTGAGCATCCCCGACGTCAAGCGCCTGTGGGCGGTGGGCAAGGACAACGCCAGTGCCCGTGGCGCGTGGTCGCTGTTCGGAATCTGCCAGTCGCTGCTGGCCAACCCGACCTCGACGGCGGCCACGGACAACGCCCGCCGTGACCGGGTACGCCAGCGGGTGGTCGACTTCAACGCCCAACTGGCGCAGGCGTGCGCCGCGTACGGCTCCGACTGCGCGTTCGACGGCAACGCGGTCTTCGCCTATCCCTTCGTCCTGTCGCAGGTGTCCACCTGGGACTACTTCCACCCCAACGCCAGCGGCCAGGCAGTCCTGGCCCAGGTCTCGTACACCGCCGGCTTCAACTGGTGACACCGGGCCGGACCGGCCGTCCCGCACCGGTGACGCGGGGCCACAAACCCGCCGTCCCGCGCACCGGTGACGGCCCGTCCGGCCAGTGCCGCCGGCCGCCGGCCCCTGCGTGAGCCAGTGCCGCCAGCCGCCGGCCCCTGCGTGAGCCGGAACCGGCGGCGTTCTGCCCGATCGGTGCCGGCTGGTATGAAGAGGGGTATGACCTCACACGACGCCCCGGCGGGCGGCCACCCTGTCAGCGCCGTCGACGAGGTGGTCGAGATCTGCCGCGACCTGCTGCGCATCGACACCACCAACACCGGCGACACCGCCACGAGCGCCGGCGAGCGCGCCGCCGCCGAGTACGTCGCGGAGAAGCTGGCCGAGGTCGGCCTGCAGCCGGAGATCCGGGAGAGCGCGCGGGGCCGCACCAGCGTGGTGGCCCGGTACGAGGGTGCCGACCCCGACCGCGGGGCGCTGCTCATCCACGGCCACCTCGACGTCGTGCCGGCCGACGCGGCCGAATGGTCGGTCCACCCGTTCTCCGGTGAGATCTCCGATGGGTACCTGTGGGGTCGGGGCGCCATCGACATGAAGGACTTCGACGCGATGGCCCTCGCGACGGTCCGGCAGTGGCGGCGGGAGGGCCGGGTCCCCCCACGCGACCTGGTGCTGGCGTTCCTCGCCGACGAGGAGGCCGGGGGGCGCTACGGCGCGCAGTTCATGGTCGACCGGCACCCCGACCTGTTCGAGGGCTGTACGGAGGCGATCGGCGAGGTCGGTGGCTTCTCCTACACCGTCGACCAGGACCTGCGCCTGTACCTGGTGGAGACCGCCGAGAAGAGCATCGAGTGGCTGCGCCTGATCGCCACCGGCCGTCCGGGCCACGGATCGATGATCAACGACGACAACGCGATCACCGCGCTGAGCGAGGCCGTGGCACGGCTCGGCCGCCACCGGTTCCCGGTCGTGATGACCGACACGGTACGTGCCTTCCTGGCCCAGGTCTCCGAGGCGCTGCACATCGAGGTCGACCTCGACGACCCCGAGCTGGCCATCGCCAAGCTCGGCCCGATCGCCACGATCATCGGCGCCACGGTGCGTAACACTGCGAACCCGACCAGGCTCGACGCCGGATACAAGGAGAACGTCATCCCCGGCCGGGCCGTCGCGACCGTCGACTGCCGCGCCCTGCCCGGCCAGGAGCACCTCTTCGAGGAGCAGTTGCGGGCGGTGATCGGCCCGGACATCGACATCGAGTACATCGAGCGGCTGCCCGCGCTGGAGACAACCTTCGACGGCCCCCTGGTCGAGGCGATGGGCGCCGCCCTGCGGGCGGAGGACCCGGCGGCGCGGGCCGTGCCCTACATGCTGTCGGGCGGCACCGACGCGAAGGCGTTCAGCCGGCTGGGCATCCGCTGCTTCGGCTTCGCGCCGCTGCGGCTGCCGGCCGATCTCAACTTCGGGGCGCTGTTCCACGGCATCGACGAACGGGTACCGGTGGACGGGCTAAAGTTCGGCGTGCGCGTGCTCGACCGGTTCCTCGCCGCGAGCTGACACCCGCACAGTCCCGCCGTAGCACCGAGTCGACGCCGCACCCGCGTCGCCGACACCGCACCATCACACCCGAAGGGGAGCGACAGCCATGACCGACCGGCACGCGGAGCTGGACACCGCACTGGAGCGGGTGATCTCCGCCGCCCGGGCCCACCTGGCCGCCGTCAAGGCGGCCGACGGGCGCACCGACGACGACCAGGTGTGGCGCGCCTACGTCGAGCTCAACAACGCCTCGTTCGAGTACGACGAGCTGCTGCTCGACGCGTTCGGCGAGGTGACGCCGTGGGACGTGGACGCGATCGACCCGGACGAGGCCGACCGCCAGTTCGCGATGGGTACCGAGGAGGCCGACGACCCGCACCCGCGGGTGATCTCGGTGCGGCAGCGCCGCGACTACCGGGTACCGAGCGTGAGCGCCCTGCTGCGGATGGCCGAGGCGGCGCGGCAGGCCGGCCCGCACGCCGAGAGCGAGCCGGAGCAGCCGATCGAGTCGGTGGGCGAGGCGCTGCTGGAACTCATGCAGGCCGGCGACGGGTCGCTGGGCGCACTCGACATCCCGGAGCTGGAGTCGCTCAACGGGGTCGTGGTGGTCGCCGAGGTCGGCGCCTCGCTGGACCCGGAGGCGTTCGAGGATCACGACGGCACCGGGCCGTTCCAGATCGAGGCCGATGACCGGCTCGTCGACCGGCTCGACGAGCACACCTATGTGCAGTTCGACACCGACGAGGCTGGCGACGATCGGAGCGACCAGGCGGGCGACCGCGCCTGACCGCCCGGGGCCGGCCGGCCCGGGTCACTACGGCGGGCGCCGTCGGGTCAGTACGACAGGCCGGGCTGCGGCTCGGCGCTGACCCGGCGGCGCAGCATGACCTGCCGCGTGCCGTCGGCGAACAGCCGCACCCGGGCCAGTTCCCAACCGCCGTACTCGGCCTGGATCGTCAACTGCGCCGTCGCCGTCAACCGGTCGACGTTCGACGGCAACCGCAACGGCGCGTACTCGTAGTCCATGGTTAACGATCCTGCCCCGCCGGCGCCGGTTCTGACCAGTACGGCGGGTCAGGTTTGGCGCTCCGGGTATCCCCAGGCGACCGCCGACACGTCGTCGAGGGCGGCGCGGATCTCCGGCGGGAGGTCCACCTCCTCCGCCTGCAGCGCGCCGAGCAGTTGGCCGACGGTACGGGCGCCGAGTACCGGGGCGACGACGCCGGGCCGGTCGCGGACCCACGACAGCGCCACCTCCAGGGGCGACACGCCAAGCCCGGTGGCGGCGGTGACCACCGCCTCGACGATGCCGGCGCAGCGCGCGTCGAGGTAGGGCGCGACGAACCGCTCGAAGTGCGGCGAGGCCGCGCGCGAGTCGGCCGGCATCCCGGTGCGGTACTTGCCGGTCAGGACCCCGCGGCCGAGCGGCGACCAGGGCAGGACGCCGATGCCGAGCGCGGCGCAGGCCGGCAGCACCTCCCGCTCCACGCCCCGCTCCAGCAGCGAGTACTCCACCTGGGCGCTGACCAGCGGGGTGCGGCCCGGCCAGGCGAGCTGCCAGGTGGCGGCGCGGGCGGTCTGCCAGCCCGAGAAGTTGGAGATCCCGGCGTAGCGCACCCTGCCGGTGGCCACGGCGGTGTCCAGCGCGGCGAGCGTCTCGTCCAGGGGCGTGTCCGGGTCGTACCCGTGCACCTGCCACAGGTCCAGGTAGTCGGTGCCGAGCCGGGACAGCGTGGCGTCGAGCGCGCGCAGCAGGTGCGACCGGGAGCCGTCGCGGCGGCGGGCCGCCCCGGGCCGCAGCCCGGCCTTGGAGGCGATGATCAGCTCGTCGCGGGGGACTAGGGCGTCCAGTAGGCTGCCGACGACCGCCTCGGCGTCACCGTCGCCGTACACGTCGGCGGTGTCCAGCAGGTCGCCGCCGGCGTCCCGGAACGTCTTGAGCTGCGCGGCGGCGTCGTCGGTGTCGGTGTCCCGTCCCCATGACATCGTGCCGAGGGCCAGGCGGGAGACCGTCAGCCCGCTTCGGCCGAGCGGTCGCTGTTGCATGGACAGAAACGATACGGCGCGGGTGATCGGAATGGGGCTCCGGCGCCCCGTTACCCTGACGGTGCCCGCCCGTCCGAGGCGCGGCGACTTGCGACTTCCATCCGATTCTCGATGGGGAGACTCCATGCGTCTGGCACTCAATCTCGGCTATCAGACCGCCTGGTCCAGTGCGGCCGATCACCTGGTCCTCACCCAGGAGGCGGACCGCCTCGGTTACTCGACGGTGTGGGTCGCCGAGGCGTACGGTTCGGACGCTCCGACGATGCTGGCCTGGTTCGCCGGCCAGACCAGCCGTATCGAGCTCGGCAGCGCCATCTTCCAGATCCCGGCCCGTACGCCGGCGATGACCGCGATGACCGCCGCCACCCTGGACACGATCTCCGGTGGCCGGTTCCGGCTCGGCCTGGGCGTGTCCGGCCCGCAGGTCTCCGAGGGCTGGCACGGGGTGCGCTTCGGCAAGCCGCTCGAGCGCACCCGCGAGTACGTCGACATCGTCAAGATGGCGCTGTCCCGCAAGAACGTCGAGTACCACGGCAACCACTACGAGCTGCCGTTGCCCGACGGCCCGGGCAAGGCGCTGCGGCTGACCCTGCACCCGGTGCGCGACCAGATCCCGATCTACCTCGCCGCGGTGGGACCGAAGAACCTGGAGCTGGCCGGCGAGATCGCCGACGGCTGGCTGGCGATCTTCTACTCACCGGAGTTCGCGGCCGAGCAGCATGCCCAGATCGCCGCGGGCCGTGCCAGGGCCGGCAAGGACATGACCGGCTTCGACGTGGTGGCCAACGTGCCGACCGTGATCGGCGACGACGTGGAGTCGTGCGCCGAGCTGGTCCGCAACTACGCCGCCCTGTACGTGGGCGGCATGGGCAGCCGGGAGAAGAACTTCTACAACCAGCTCGCCACCCGGATGGGCTACGGCGAGGCCGCCCGCGAGGTGCAGGATCTGTACCTGGCCAAGCGCCACCGCGACGCGGCCGCCGCGATCCCGATGGAGTTCATCGACCGCACGTCGCTGATCGGCCCGGTCGACCGGATCGCCGAGCGGATGCGCGCGTACGCCGAGGCCGGCGTGACCACGCTGTCGGCGGTACTGTTCGTCGGCGACGCCTCCGACGGCGTCCGCGCACTGCGCCAGATCCACGAGGCGTACGCCAAGTCCGGGGTGGGGGAGTAACCGACCGTGCACATCTGGCAGGCGATTCTGCTCGGCATCGTCGAGGGTCTGACCGAGTTCCTCCCGGTGTCGTCGACCGGTCATCTGACCGTCACCGAGAAGCTGCTGGGACTCAAGCTCGACGACCCGGGTCTCACCGCGTACACGGCGATCATCCAGATCGGCGCGATCGCGGCGGCGATCATCTACTTCTGGCGCGACATCGTGCGCTGCATCATGGGCTTCGTGCGCGGCCTGACCAGCGCGCAGGGTCGCCAGTCGGAGGACTGGCGGATGGCGCTCAACGTGATCGTCGGCTCCCTCCCGATCGGCGTGGTCGGGCTGCTCGCCAAGCCGCTGATCGAGGGACCGCTGCGCAGCCTGTGGGTGGTCGCCAACACGTTGATCGCGTGGTGTCTGGTCCTGGTGTACGCCGAGTACCGGGCCACCCAGAAGCGCGCCGAGGGCGACGTGACGCTCAAGGACGCGGTGATCATCGGGGCGGCGCAGAGCCTGGCGCTCATCCCCGGTGTGTCCCGCTCCGGCGCCACGATCAGCGCCGGGCTGCTGCGGGGCATCGACCGGGTGACCGCGACCCGGCTGTCGTTCCTGCTGGGCATCCCGGCCCTGACCGCCGCGGGCCTCCTCGAAGCGGTCAGCCAGGCCGACCAGGTGTCGGCCACGGTGGGCTGGGGCGCGACCGGCATCGGCATCGTGGTCAGCTTCGTGGTCGGGTACGCCTCGATCGCCTGGCTGTTGAAGTTCGTCGCCAACCACTCGCTGGTGTCGTTCGTCTGGTACCGGGTGCTCGCCGGCCTGGCGATCATCGGCCTGCTGGCGGCCGGCGTCGTCACCGCGACCTGATCGGGGCACTCTTCCATGATCATGGGTGCGGGGCCGGGTCGCCACGTAGGCTCCCCGTCGTGACCACCGTCATCCTGCTCCGGCACGGCCGGACCACCGCCAATGCCGACGGCACCCTCGCCGGCCACCAGCCGGTCGGGCTCGACGACCTCGGCCAGTTGCAGGCCAAGGCGGCCGGGGAGCGCCTGGCCGGGGTGCCGCTGGCCGCCGTGGTGACCAGCCCGCTGGCCCGCTGCCGCGAGACCCTCGCGCTGGCGCTGCCCGACGCCCAACCGCGCGTCGACGACCGGTTCATCGAGTGCGGCTACGGCGACTGGGAGGGCCAGTCGCTGGCGAAGTTGGCCAAGGACCCGCTGTGGAAGGTGGTGCAGCAGCACCCGTCCTCGGCGACGTTCCCCGGCGGGGAGCCCCTCGCGGTCATGTCGGCGCGGGCGGTGGCGGCCGTGCGGGACTGGGACGCGCGGATCAGCGCCGAGCACGGCCCGCACGCCCTGTGGCTGGCGTGCAGCCACGGCGATGTGATCAAGGCCATCGTCGCCGACGCCCTCGGCGTACACCTGGACATGTTCCAGCGCGTCGTGGTGGAACCGGCCTCCGTGACGGTGATCAACTACACCCCGCTGCGGCCGTTCGTGGTCCGGCTCAACGACACCGGTAACGCCTTGAGCAGCCTGGTTCCGCGCGGACGGACCCGGCGACGGCGGACCGCGCGCGAGTCCGACGCCGCGGTCGGCGGTGGTGCCGGCGCGCCGGAGGCGTAGCCCGTGATGAGTACCTACCAGCGCGACACGCGGCGCCTGGGCGGATAGGGTCTTCCATATGACCCACCAGGTGTACGCGTTCGAACCGCCGGAGCGGTTCGTGGCCGGAACCGTGGGTGCGCCGGGAGAACGGACGTTCTTCCTGCAGGCCCGCGGGGGCGGCCGGCTGGTTACCGTGGCGCTGGAGAAGGTGCAGGTGGCCCTGCTGGCCGAGAAACTCGACGAGCTGCTCGTCGAGGCGCACCGCCGCTTCGGTGTCGAGTTGCCGCCCACCGACCCGACACCCGCCGACAACGAACCCCTCGAGACCCCCCTCGATGAGGAGTTTCGGGTCGGGACGCTCGGCCTGGCCTTCGACGTCGACACCGCGACCGTCGTCATCGAGGCGATCGCCGTTGGCGAGGGCGAGGCCGAGGAGGAGGAAGACGAAGACGAAGACGACGAGGAACTGGCGGCCGACCGCGACCGGCTACGGGTGCGGCTCACCCCGCAGGCGGCCCGGGCCTTCATCGACCGGGCCCGCAAGGTGGTCGCCTCCGGGCGCCCGCCGTGCCCGCTGTGTGGCCAGCCGCTCGACGCGCGCGGGCATCTCTGCCCGCGGCACAACGGCTACCGTCGGTAACGTGCGGTGACCGTGGATCCGACCGGCGCGGCCCACCAACCGGCCGGCCCGCCGCCGGCTGCGCTCGACGAGTCCGCTGCGCTCACCCTGCTGCGCACCGGAGACCTGGAGTTGGAGGGGCGCCTGGTCGACGCGTCGAACGCCACCCTCCGGGCCGTCATCACCGCCGACGGGGTGACCGCGCGGTGCGTGTACAAGCCGGTCCGCGGCGAGCGGCCGCTGTGGGACTTCCCCGACGGCACCCTGGCCGATCGGGAGGCCGCCGCGTACCTGTTGTCCAGCGGCGCCGGTTTCGACGTGGTACCGCCGACCGTCCTGCGCGACGGTCCGCTCGGACCGGGCATGTGCCAGCTGTGGATCGACGAGGAGCGCCAGGACGAGCCGCTGCTGGGGTTCGTGCCGCACCGGGAGGTGCCGGCCGGCTGGCGCCGGGTCGCCGCCGCGCGTGACGAGCGGGGCCGACCGTACGCGCTGGCCCACGCCGACGACCCGCGACTCGCCCGGATGGCGATCTTCGATGCGGTGGTCAACAACGCCGACCGCAAGGGCGGCCACGTCATCGTCACCGTCGACGGCCGGGTGTACGGCGTCGACCACGGCGTGACCTTCCACACCGAGGACAAACTGCGCACGGTCCTGTGGGGCTGGGTCGGCGAGCCGCTGCCCGCCGAGGGCGTCGAACTGCTGGAGAAGCTGCGCGTCGAGCTGACCGGGCGGCTGGGCGGGACGCTCGCCGAACACCTGACCGAGATGGAGGTCGGCACGCTCGCGATGCGGGTGGACCGGCTGCTGGCCACGCGTTGCTTTCCGCAACCGAGCGAGGAGTGGCCGTCGATACCGTGGCCGCCGATCTGACGGTGTGACCGAACCGTCGGTGCGAAGTGATCGTGCCGGCGACGTGACGGTCGTCGGGCGGCACTACCCTTGACCGCCATGGACTCTTGGTCGGCACCCGATGTCCCCTCGTTGCCCGGCACCGGCGCGACGCTCGCCCTGTACGACTCGGCCCGGCGCGCGGTCGCCCCGACACTCGGTGTGGACTCCGGCCGCCCGGCCACGATGTACGTGTGCGGCATCACCCCGTACGACGCCACCCACCTCGGCCACGCCGCCACGATGATCACGTTCGACCTGGTGAACCGGGTCTGGCGCGACGGTGGCCTGCCGGTGCGGTACGTGCAGAACGTCACCGACATCGACGACCCGCTGTTGGAGCGGGCCGCCCGCGACTCCGAGGACTGGGTCGTGCTGGCCATGCGCGAGACCGCCCTGTTCCGCGAGGACATGGAGGCGCTGCGGATCCTGCCGCCGGAGCGGTACGTGGGCGCGGTCGAGTCGATTCCGCGGATCGCCGAGCGGGTCGACGCCCTGCTCGACCGGGGCGCCGCCTACCGCCTCGAGGACGGCACCGGTGACGTGTACTTCGACATCGGCGCCGCGCCGCGGTTCGGGTACGAGTCGAACCTGAGCCGGCCGGAGATGGTCCGCCTCGCCGCCGAGCGCGGGGGAGACCCGGACCGGCCGGGTAAGCGCGACCCGCTCGACCCGCTGCTGTGGCGCGGGTCGCGCGAGGGCGAGCCGTCGTGGCCCGGCGGCGAGCTGGGACCGGGGCGCCCCGGTTGGCACATCGAGTGCGCGGTCATCGCCATGGAGATCCTCGGCGACACCCTCGACGTCCAGGGCGGCGGCAACGACCTGCTCTTCCCGCACCACGAGTGTTCGGCGGCGCACGCCGAGGTGCTCAGCGGGGTGACGCCGTTCGCGCGGCACTACGTGCACGCCGGCATGATCGGCCTGAACGGCGAGAAGATGTCCAAGAGTCGCGGCAACCTGGTGTTCGTGTCGCGGCTGCGGGGTGACCACGTCGACCCGATGGCCGTGCGGCTCGGCCTGCTCACCGACCACTACCGCGCCGACCGGATGTGGACCGACGACGTGCTCAAGGCCGGACAGCAGCGGCTGGCCCGCTGGCGGGAGGCGGTGGCGGCCCCCGCCGGGCCGTCCGGCGCCGCCGTCCTGGCGGGACTGCGCGAGCGGCTGGCCGACGACCTGGACGCACCGGGGGCGCTCGCCGTCGTCGACGTGTGGGCCGACGCGGCGCTCGCCGGGGACGGCACCGACCCGGCCGCTCCGGCGCTGGTCCGCGCAGCCGTCGACGCGCTGCTCGGCGTCGCGCTTTGATCCCTTGATCCACACAACGTCCGGGAAGGTGTGGTCTCCGGTCGGTCAGGACACCACACCTTCCCGGACGTTGTCCTGACCTTGGGGCGGCCGCGCGGGCCCGGAACGAGCCGAGCGCGATGTCGGGCTTAGCCGAGCGCGATGTCGGGCTCCTCGGGCAGGGCCGGCCGGGCGCCGGGGATCTTGTACTCCTCGGTCAGCGTCGTCATCGGACCCGGCCAGGTCGCCTCGGCGACCTCGATCGGGCGGTGGTCGGCGTCGTAGGCCACGTGCAGCAGCACGAGGACCGGCGTGTCGGGGCGGATCTGCAGCAGCTCCGCCTCCTCCCGGGTGGGCAGCCGGGCGCTGAGCTGGTCGGTGGCGCTGGTGTACACCCGGCCGGTGACCTCCTCGACCTCCTGGTACAGCGGCCGGCCGAAGGTCTGCGGCTGTTCCAGGGAGGTGCCGGCGGTGTCGGCCGGGCGCAGCCAGGAGGCGCCCACCTCGACCGGGGCGTCGCCGGTGCGTACCAGATGCCGGCGGGTGACCAGCTCGGCGCCGGCGGACAGGCCGAACGCCTCGGCCACCTCGGCCGGGGCGGCGGCGCGACCCACGAAGATCAGGTGCTGCCGGTACCGGGCCGCGAGGTCGGCGTGGTATCCGCGCTGGGCGCCGTAGCGGCCCCGGGACAGCCGGTTGAGCCGCCGCTTGGTGCCGCGCACGTACGTGCCGGAACCGGGCTTGGTGATCAACAATCCCTCGACCCGGAGCTGGTCGATGGTGCGCTGCACGGTCTGCTTGGCGACGCCGTACGCCTCGGCCATGGCCGGGATCGACGGTAGCCGCTCGCCGGGAGCCCACTCGCCCCGGTGGATCCGGGCGCGCAGTTGAGCGGCGATCTGGCGGTGCGGGAACTCCGCCGCGCCGGGGTTGATGCTCATGGTCCTCAACCTAGCATCCTAGGACGCCGTACGGGGAGTGGTGCACCTCATCCCGCCCGGCGTGTCGCGGGCTCGCCGGCGCGTCATCGCACCTCGGATCGGTGCGTCATCGCACCTCGGATCGGCGTGTCGCGGACCACAAAGCGCCCATGCGGCGGGATACCAGCGCGTAATGCCGGCCCGACTCTCTAAGGTGGCGACATGCAGGTGACTCAGTCGGCCAAGCTCGCGAACGTCTGTTACGAGATCCGGGGACCGGTCCTGCGCCAGGCGAAGCAGATGGAGGCCGAGGGGCAGCGCATCCTCAAGCTCAACATCGGCAACCCGGCGCCTTTCGGCTTCGAGGCGCCGGAGGAGATCCTGCAGGACGTCATCCTCAACCTGCCCAACGCCCACGGCTACGGCGACTCCAAGGGGCTGCTGTCGGCCCGGCGTGCGGTCGTGCAGTACTACCAGCAGAAGGGCCTGCCCGGCGTCGACATCGAGGACGTGTACCTCGGCAACGGCGTCTCCGAGCTCATCGTCATGGCGATGCAGGGGCTGCTCGACAACGGCGACGAGGTGCTCATCCCGGCGCCCGACTACCCGCTGTGGACCGCGGCGGTCAGTCTCTCCGGCGGCCGGCCGGTGCACTACGTCTGCGACGAGCAGGCCGGCTGGTTCCCCGACCCGGCCGACATCGAGTCGCGGATCACCGACCGTACCCGGGCGATGGTGATCATCAACCCCAACAACCCGACCGGCGCGGTCTACCCCACGGAGCTGCTCGAGCGGCTCGTCGAGATCGCCCGCCGACACAACCTGGTCGTCTTCTCCGACGAGATCTACGACAAGATCCTCTATGACGGCGTGACCCACACCTCGACCGCGACCCTCGCGCCGGACCTGCTCTGCGTGACGTTCAACGGCCTGTCCAAGGCCTACCGGGTCGCCGGGTTCCGCACCGGATGGATGGTCATCTCCGGGGCCAAGCAGCACGCCGAGAGCTACATCGAGGGCCTGGACGTGCTGTCCAACATGCGGCTGTGCCCCAACATGCCGACCCAGTTCGCGGTGCAGACGGCCCTGGGCGGCTACCAGAGCATCGACGACCTGGTCCTGCCCGGGGGCCGGCTGGTCGCGCAGCGCGACACCACGTGGAAGCTGCTCAACGAGATCCCCGGGGTGAGCTGCGTCAAGCCGACCGGCGCGCTGTACGCGTTCCCGCGGCTGGACCCGAAGATGTACCCGATCGTCGACGACGAGAAGTTCGTCATGGACCTGCTGGTGGCCGAGCGGGTCCTCGTCGTGCAGGGGACCGGCTTCAACTGGGGCGCCCCGGACCACTTCCGGATCGTCACGCTGCCCCGGGTGGCCGACCTCGAGGACGCGATCGGCCGGATCGCCCGGTTCCTCAGCCGGTACCGCCCGTAGCGGAACGGCACCCGCGCACACCGGTGCGTCTTCCGGCGTGCGCGGGTGCCGTTCCGGCAGGGTCTACCAGGAGGGGCCGGTCGGCCCGGTGGCCGACGGGCCGGCCTGGCCACCGCGGCGGCGCAGGTACTTCTCGAACTCGTGGGCGATCTCGTCGCCGGAGAGCGGTTGCAGGCCGGCGTCGCCGGAGCGCTCCTCCAGCTCCCGGACGTACTCGGCCAGCTCGGCGTCCTGTTCGGCGGCGGCCCGCAGCCGCTCCTCCCACTCGGCCGACTCCTCGCCCAGGTCGGCCACCGGCACCGGCAGGTCGAGCACGTCCTCGACCCGGTGCAGCAGCGACAGCGTCGCCTTCGGACAGGGCGGGTTGTTGGCGTAGTGCGGCACGTGCACCCAGAACGAGATCGCCGGCAGGTCGGCACGGGTGCAGGCGTCCTGCAGGATGCCGACGATGCCGGTGGGGCCCTCGTACCGGTTGGGGGTCAGGTTGTACTTCTCGATGGTGGCCACGTCGGACGCGCTGCCGGTCACCGGCAGCGGTCGGGTGTAGGGCACGTCGGCGAGCAGCGCGCCGAGCAACACGACCTGGGTCACCTCGAGGCTGTGACAGATCTCCAGGAGCGAATCGCAGAAGGTGCGCCAGCGCATGCTCGGCTCGATGCCGCGGATGAGCACCACGTCCCGGTCGGCGCCGGGTGGGCTGGCGACCGAGAACCGGGTGGTCGGCCACTCGATACGCCGGGTCTCGCCGTCGGCGAGCGCCACGATCGGGCGGTTGACCTGGAAGTCGTAGAACTCCTCGGGATCGATCTCGGTCACCGGGCGGGCATCCCACATCTGCTCCAGGTGTTCCACCGCGGCGGTGGACGCGTCAGCGGCGTCGTTCCACCCCTCGAAGGCGGCGATGGCGATGGGGGAGCGCAGTACGGGGAGGCCGTCGAACTCGGTCACGCTGCCAAGCGTACGTGTCCGTATCGGATTCGGCGCCTCGGCCGCGCCGCCGGCCGTGTCGGAAGGGGCGCGATCCGCGAGGTACGGGTACCGCATGACGGGAGTGAAGTGGGGAATTGCCCTCTTTTCCGGCTAGCCTCTTACGACGTGTCGAGCTCATTGTTCAGTGTGCTGTCGGAGCGGATCCTGGTCGCCGACGGGGCGATGGGAACGATGCTGCAGGCGGCGGACCTGACCCTCGACGACTTCGATGGGCACGACGGGTGTAACGAGGTTCTCAATGTAACCCGTCCGGACGTCGTCCGCAGCGTTCACGATGCATACCTGGCAGCCGGTGCGGACTGCGTCGAGACGAACACGTTCGGTGCCAACCTCGGCAACCTGGGGGAGTACGGGATCGAGTCCCGGATCCGGGAGCTGTCCGAGGCCGGCGCCCGACTGGCGCGCGACGCGGCCGACGCCTGGTCGACACCCGACCAGCCGCGGTTCGTCCTCGGCTCGGTCGGCCCCGGCACGAAGCTCCCGACGCTCGGGCACGCCCCGTACGCGCGGCTGCGCGACGCGTACCGCGAGAACGTCGCCGGCCTGCTCGCCGGCGGGGTCGACGCGATCCTGGTGGAGACCTGTCAGGACCTGCTGCAGGCGAAGGCGGCCGTGATCGGTGCCCGGCGCGCCATGGCGGACGCTGGTAGCACCGTGCCGCTGATCTGCCACGTCACCGTCGAGACCACCGGAACGATGCTGCTGGGCAGCGAGATCGGCGCGGCGCTGACCGCGCTCGAACCGCTCGGCATCGACCTGATCGGGCTCAACTGCGCCACCGGCCCGGCCGAGATGAGCGAGCACCTGCGCTACCTGTCGCGGTACGCCCGGGTGCCGCTGTCGGTCATGCCCAACGCCGGGCTGCCCCAGCTCACCAGTGAGGGAGCGGTCTACCCGCTGACGCCGGACGAACTGGCAGACGCGCTCGACCGGTTCACCGCCGAGTACGGGGTGTCGCTGGTGGGTGGCTGCTGCGGCACCACCCCGGCGCACGTGGCGGCGGTCGCGCGGCGCCTGGCCGGCCGGCCGCCCGCGCCCCGCGAGCCCCGCCCCGAGGCCGGCGTGGCCAGCATCTACCACCACGTACCGTTCGCCCAGGACGCCAGCGTCCTCATGGTCGGAGAGCGCACCAACGCCAACGGGTCGAAGGCGTTCCGCGAGGCGATGCTGGCGCACGACTGGCAGGCCTGCGTGGAGATCGCCCGCAGCCAGGCCCGGGACGGCTCGCACGTGCTCGACCTGTGCGTGGACTACGTCGGCCGGGACGGCGCGGCGGACATGCGCGAGGTGGCCGGGCGGTTCGCCACCGCCTCCACGCTGCCGATCATGCTCGACTCGACCGAGCCGAACGTGATCGAGGCCGGGCTGGAGATGCTCGGCGGCCGCTGCGTGATCAACTCGGTCAACTACGAGGACGGCGACGGCCCCACCTCGCGGTACGCGCGGGTGATGCCGGTCGTGCGCGAGCACGGCGCCGCCGTCGTCGCGCTCACCATCGACGAGGAGGGCCAGGCCCGCACCGCCGAGTGGAAGGTCCGGGTGGCGTCGCGGCTGATCGACGATCTGACCGGCCGGTGGGGCATGCGGCCGGCCGACATCTTCGTCGACTGTCTCACGTTCCCGATCGCCACCGGTCAGGAGGAGACCCGCCGCGACGCGATCGAGACCATCGAGGCGATCCGCCAGATCGCCCGGCGGTACCCGGGGGTCAACTTCACCCTGGGCATCTCGAACGTGTCGTTCGGCCTGAACCCGGCCGCCCGGCAGGTGCTCAACTCGGTGTTCCTGCACGAGTGCGTGCAGGCCGGCCTGACCAGTGCGATCGTGCACGCCTCCAAGATCCTGCCGATCGCCCGTATCCCCGACGAGCAACGCGAGGTCGCCCTCGACCTGGTCTACGACCGGCGCCGCGACGGCTACGACCCGGTCCAGCGGTTCATCGAGCTGTTCGAGGGCGTGGACGCCACCAGCGCCCGCGCCACCCGGGCCCAGGAACTGGCGGGCCTGCCGCTCGACGAGCGGCTCAAGCGGCGCATCATCGACGGTGAACGCAACGGACTGGAGGCCGACCTCGACGCCGCCCTCGACGAGCGCCCGGCCCTGTCGATCATCAACGACATCCTGCTCGACGGGATGAAGGTCGTCGGTGAGCTGTTCGGCTCCGGCCAGATGCAGCTGCCGTTCGTGCTCCAGTCGGCCGAGGTGATGAAGGCCGCGGTTGCCTACCTCGAACCGCACATGGAGAAGAGCGACGCCGGCGGTAAGGGGCGCATCGTGCTCGCCACCGTCAAGGGCGACGTGCACGACATCGGCAAGAATCTCGTCGACATCATCCTGTCCAACAACGGCTACGAGGTCGTCAACCTCGGCATCAAGCAGCCGATCACCGCGATCCTGGAGGCCGCCGAGACCCACGACGCCGACGCGATCGGGATGTCCGGCCTGCTCGTCAAGTCCACGGTGATCATGAAGGAGAACCTGGAGGAGATGAACGGCCGCGGCGTCGCGCAGCGCTGGCCGGTCCTGCTCGGCGGCGCCGCGCTGACCCGCGCGTACGTCGAGGACGACCTGCGCGCCCGGTACGCCGGCGACGTCCACTACGCCCGGGATGCCTTCGAGGGACTGTCGCTGATGGACCGGGTGATGACCGCCAAGCGGGGCGGCGTGGCCGTCGTCGACCCCGAGCGCGAGGCCGCACTCGCCGCCCGCCGGGCCCGCCGGCAGAAGAGCGCGACGGTACGCGAGCAGCTACCCGGCCTCGACGACACCTCGGTCCGCTCCGACGTGGCCGCCGACGCGCCCGTACCGGCGGCGCCGTTCCTCGGTACCCGGGTCGTGCGTGGCATCCCGCTCGCCGACTACGCCGCGCTGCTCGACGAGCGGGCGACATTCCTGGGCCAGTGGGGGCTGCGCGGCGCCCGGGGCGGCGGCGGACCGTCCTACGAGGAGCTGATCGAGACCGAGGGCCGGCCGCGGCTGCGGTACTGGCTGGACCGGCTCGCCGCCGACAAGGTCCTCGAGGCGGCCGTGGTCTACGGGTACTTCCCGGCGTACTCCGAAGCGAACGACCTGGTCGTGCTCGACGAGAACGGGCACGCCGAGGTCGCCCGGTTCACGTTCCCGCGCCAGCGCAGCGAGCGCCGGCTGTGCCTGGCCGACTTCTTCCGCGGCCGCGACTCCGGGCACCTCGACGTGGTCGGCTTCCAACTGGTCACGGTCGGCCAGCCGATCAGCGAGTACACCGCCAAGCTGTTCGCCGGGCACTCCTACCGCGACTATCTGGAAGTCCACGGCCTGTCCGTGCAGCTCACCGAGGCCCTCGCCGAGTACTGGCACAAGCGGATGCGCGAGGAACTGGTCCTGCCCGACGGGCGGCGGGTCGCCGACGACGACCCGGCCGACCTCGACGGGCTGCTGCGCACCGACTACCGGGGTTGCCGGTACGCGTTCGGTTATCCGGCCTGCCCGGATCTGGAGGACCGGACGAAGATCGTGGAGCTGCTGCGGCCCGACCGGATCGGTGTGACGCTGAGCGAGGAGTACCAGCTCATGCCCGAGCAGGCCACGGACGCGATCATCGTGCACCACCCGGAGGCGAGCTACTTCAACGCCAAGTGAGGCGTCCGTCCGCGATCGTGGACGGACAGGCCGGCTTCCGGTCGCCGGCTTGTGACACCGGTGGCGCTCCACCGAGATCGAATGTCACGGATTGGCCCCAAAGCCTTCCCGGGCGTTCCCTCGATCCTTCACCCCGGATTAGATTTCCGCTACTCGATGACGCCATGGACGCCGTCGTACGTGAGGGGTGAGGAATGCAGGCACGAAGGCTGAGGGTGGCGGCTGTCGTCGCCGCCGGCGCGCTGGTGATCGGCGCGGCCGGCTGCGCCGAGAGCAAACGCGGTTCGGAGCCGGCCAAGACCGGAGGCACGTTCGTCTTCGCCGGCGCCGGCGACCCGAAGAACCTCGATCCGATCTTCAACGATGACGGCGAATCGTTCCGGCCGGCCCGTCAGATGTTCGACACTCTGGTCCAGCACAAGCCGGGCACCGCCGAGTTGGCGCCGGGCCTGGCGGAGAAGTGGGAGAGCGACCCGACCGGCAAGGTGTGGACGTTCACCCTGCGCAAGGGGGTCAAGTTCCACGACGGCAGCGACTTCAACGCCGCCGCGGTCTGCTTCAACTTCGACCGCTGGTTCAACATGAAGGGCGCCGCCGCGCAGAGCCAGATGATCTACTACGGCGACGTGTTCGAGGGCTTCGCCAAGAACGAGGGCGACACCACGGGCGAGTCGATCTACGACAAGTGTGAGGCGAAGGACGACGGCACGGCCGTCCTCACGCTCAAGAGGTACAAGGGAGCGTTCCCGGGCGCGTTCGCGCTGACCTCGTTCTCCATCTCCAGCCCGAAGGCGCTGCAGCAGTACGGCGCCGACAAGGTGACCCAGCAGGGCGACTCGTTCGAGTACAGCGAGTACGCCAACGCGCACCCGACCGGTACCGGCCCGTTCACCTACGGCGGCTGGGACAAGGCCAACAACACGATCACGCTGAACCGCAACCCCAACTACTGGGGCGAGAAGGCCAAGGTCGACAAGCTCGTCATCAAGGTCATTAAGGACGAGACGGCGCGCAAGCAGGAACTGCGTGCCGGCACGGTCGACGGTATCGACTTCCCGGCGCCCGCCGACGCCAAGGCGCTGTCCGGCGAGGGCTTCAACGTCCTGGCCCGCCCCGCGTTCAACATCCTCTACCTGGGGATCAACCAGAAGAACAACCCCGCGCTCAAGGATCTCCGGGTGCGCCAGGCGCTGGCGTACGCCATCAACCGCGAGCAGTTGGTGCAGACCAAGGCCCCCAAGGGCGCCGAGGTGGCCAAGGAGTTCATGCCGAAGACGGTCCTCGGGTACGCCGACGACGTCACCGACTACAAGTACGACCCGGCGAAGGCCAAGAGCCTGCTCGCCGAGGCCGGCGCGACCAACCTGACGCTCAACTTCTACTACCCGCCGGACGTCACCCGGCCCTACATGCCCAACCCGCAGGAGATCTTCACCGTCATCTCCAACGACCTGCAGGCGGTCGGCATCAAGGTCACCGGCGTACCGCGGCCGTGGAACGGCGGCTACAAGGACGACGTGCAGAAGCTCGGCAAGCACGACCTGCACATCCTCGGCTGGACCGGCGACTACAACGACCCGGGCAACTTCGCCGGGACGTTCTTCGGCCGCGGCAAGGCGGAGTTCGGTGACGAGGCGATGACCGAGATGTTCGACGTCATCGCCAAGGCCGACGCCGAGCCCGACCAGGCCAAGAAGAAGGCCGCCTGGCAGCAGGCCAACAAGGACATCATGGCCAAGTACCTGCCGGCCATCCCGGTGTGGCACTCGCCACCGTCCATCGTGGTTGGCAAGAAGGTCAAGGGCCTCGTCGCCAGCCCGCTGACCGACGAGCGCTTCAACACCGTCTCCAAGAGCTAACCGGCGATTGACGGCCGGCCCGGGTCGGGGAAACCCGACCCGGGCCGGCCCGATGCAAAGGACAGGTGGTCCCTCAATGCTGCGGGTCGTGATCCGCCGTCTGCTCCAGATGGTGGTCACCCTCATCGCGCTTTCGGCGCTGATTTTCGTCTGGCTGCGAAACCTCCCCGGCGGGCCGGTGGAGGCGCTCCTCGGTGAGCGCGCCACCCCCGAACGCCGCGCGCTGCTGACCAAGGCGCTGGGCTACGACCAGCCGATCTGGGTGCAGTACGGCAAGTTCGTCCAGCGCGTCGTCACCGGCAACTTCGGCAACTCCATCCGCAGCGGCGACAGCGTCACCGACACGATCGGGCGGGCGTTCCCGGCCACGATCGAACTGTCCGTCGCGGCGCTCATCATCGCGGTGGGGCTCGGTATCCCGCTCGGCTACCTGGCCGCCCGCCACCGCGGCCGCCTGGTCGACACCGTCATCGTCATCGGCACGCTGATGGGCATCGCGATCCCGATCTTCTTCATGGGCTACCTGCTCAAGGACCAGCTCACCCAGAACCTGCACTGGTTCCCGCCGTCCGGCCGGCAGTCGATCGGCATCGACGCCACCCGGGTCACCGGCTTCTTCGTCCTCGACGGGATCCTCACCCGCGAGTGGGACGCGGCAGGTGACGCCCTCTGGCACCTGGTCCTGCCGGCGATGACGCTCGCGACCATCCCCCTCGCCGTCATCACCCGGATCACCCGGGCCAGCGTGCTCGACGTCCTGGGCGAGGACTACGTCCGCACCGCGGAGGCGAAGGGCCTGCGTAACCGGACGATCCGCGGCCGGCACGTGCTGCGCAACGCGCTGCTGCCGGTCGTTACGACGATCGGGTTGCAGACCGGCGCGCTGCTCGGCGGTGCCGTCCTCACCGAACGGGTGTTCAACTGGGGCGGGATCGGCTCGCTGATCTCGGACTCCATCTCCGGTAGCCGGGACTATCCGGTGCTGCAGGCGCTCATCCTGCTCGCGGCGCTGGTCTTCGTGCTGGTCAATCTGATCGTCGACCTGTCGTACGCGTTGATCGACCCCAGGGTGCGTGTCGGGTGAAGGCAGTCACGGAACGCACGATCGACAAGCTGGACCGGCTCGCCGCCAGTACGGCCGAGGCCGGCGGCGTCAGCCTGCTGCGCGACGCGCTGCGCCGGCTGTCCCGCAACCCGGTGGCCATCGTGGGCGCCGCGATCGTGCTGCTGTTCATCCTGGTCGCGGCGCTCGCCCCGGTCATCGCGCCGCACGACCCGGTCGCCCGGTACCCGGAACTGACCCACGACCTCACCGTCGACAACATCCCCGGCGCCCGGTCCGGCTTCCCGCTCGGCTCCGACCCGCTCGGCCGGGACTTCCTCTCCCGCATGATCCACGGATCCCGCCAGACCCTCTTCGTCGGCGTCGTCGCGACCGCCCTCGGCCTCGCCATCGGGATCGCGCTCGGCACCCTCGCGGGTGCGTTCCCCGGCCGGCTGGGCAAATGGCTGGACCTGGGCATCATGCGACTGACCGACGTGATGCTCGCGCTGCCGAGCCTGCTGCTGGCCGTCACCCTGGTCGCGCTCGTGGCCCGGCCCAGCCAGTGGACGGTCATCGTCGCGGTGGCGCTGGTCAACGTACCCATCTTCGCGCGGCTGCTGCGCGGTTCCATGCTGGCGCAGCGGGAGAGTGACCACGTCCTCGCGGCCCGGTCGCTCGGCGTCCGGCAGGGCACGATCGTGCTGCGGCACATCCTGCCTAACTCGGTCGGGCCGGTGATCGTACAGGGCACGCTCACCTTCGGCACGGCCATCATCGAGGCGGCCGCACTGTCCTTCCTCGGCCTCGGCGACCCGGACATCAACCGGGCCGAGTGGGGCCAGATGCTCGGCGTCGACGGCGTCCGGTACCTCGAGGTACGGCCCGAACTCGCGTACTACCCGGCCATCGCCATCATCATCGTCGCGCTCGGCTTCACCCTGCTCGGCGAGGCGATGCGCGAGGCCCTCGATCCGAAGAACCGCCGGTGACCCCGCAGAAACTCGGTGCCCACGATGCCACTGCTTGACGTACGGGACCTCAGCGTCGTCTTCAAACGCCGCGGCGAGCAGCCGTTCACGGCCGTCGACGGCGTCAGCTTCAACGTCGAGGCGGGCCAGACCGTCGGCCTGGTCGGCGAGTCCGGCTGCGGCAAGAGCGTCACCAGCCTCGCGATCATGCGGTTGCTGCCCCGGCGCGGCAACACGGTCACCGGCACGGTCCGCTTCGACGGTACCGATCTGCTGCGGCTGTCCGACGACGAGATGCGGGACCGGCGCGGCCGGGACATCGGCATGATCTTCCAGGACCCGCTGTCGTCGCTGAACCCGGTCATCCCGATCGGCGTCCAGGTCGCCGAGGTGCTTCAGCGCCACCAGGGGCAGGACAAGCGCGAGTCCGCCCGCAACGCCCGCAACCTCCTCGACGCCGTCGGCATCCCGGACCCGGACCGGCGGCTCAAGGAGTACCCGCACCAGATCTCCGGCGGGATGCGCCAGCGCGCCCTCATCGCCATGGCGCTCGCCTGTAAACCGCGGCTGCTCATCGCCGACGAGCCGACCACCGCGCTCGACGTCACCATCCAGGCGCAGATCCTCACCCTGCTCAAGGACCTCGTCCACGAGACCGGCAGCGCCCTCATCATGATCACTCACGATCTCGGGGTGGTCGCCGGGCTGTGCGACACCGTCAACGTGCTGTACGCCGGCAAAGTAGTGGAGACCAGCCCACGGCGCCCGCTGTTCGCCGAGCCGCGCCACCCGTACACCAACGGGCTGATGAACTCGATCCCGCGCCTGGACCTGCCACGCGGTGCGCCGCTGACGCCGATCCGGGGCTCGGTCAACGACAACATCCCGTGGCGGGAAGGGTGCGCGTTCGCCCCGCGCTGCGACAACGTGCTCGACGTGTGCCTGGAGGGCACCCCGCCGCTGGCCGACGACGGCTATCAGGGACTGCGCTGCAACAACCCGGTATCCCGGCCGCAGGAGGTGGCGACGCCATGACGACCGCTGTCGAGGCACGGACGCTGATCGACATCCGCAACCTGAAGGTGCACTTCCCGATCTCCAGCGGCGTCCTGTTCAACCGGACCGTCGGGTACGTGTACGCCGTCGACGGGGTCTCGCTGTCGATCCCGAAGGGCGGCACCTACGGCCTGGTCGGCGAGTCCGGCTGCGGCAAGTCGACCCTCGGCCGCGGCCTGCTGCGCCTCGTGGAACCGACCGACGGTGAGATCATCTTCGACGGGCAGGACGTCCGGGCGCTCAGCGGCGAGGCGCTGCGCCGGCAGCGCCGGCGGATGCAGATGGTGTTCCAGGACCCGCTGTCCAGCCTCGACCCCCGCCAGAGCGTCGAGTCGCTGCTCGTCGAGGGGCTCAAGGCGCACGGGCTCGCCAGGGACCGGGCGGCGACGTCACAGCGGCTACGCGAGGTGCTCGACTCGGTGGGGCTGCCGGCGAGCGCGCTGCGGAAGTACCCCCACGAGTTCTCCGGCGGGCAGCGGCAGCGGATCGGGATCGCCCGCGCGCTGATCCTGGGGCCGGAGCTGATCGTCGCCGACGAGCCGGTGTCGGCGCTGGACGTGTCGATCCAGGCGCAGGTGATCAACCTGCTGGCGGACCTGCAACGGTCGCTGGGCCTGACGTACCTGGTGATCGCGCACGACCTCGCCGTCGTCCGGCACATCTCCGACACGGTCGGCGTGATGTACCTGGGCACCCTCGCGGAGGAGGCCGGCGCGGACGAGTTGTACGCGTCTCCGCTGCACCCGTACACGAAGGCGCTGATGTCGGCGGTGCCGGTGCCCAACCCGACCGTCGAGGACCGGCGGGAGCGGATCCTGCTCGCCGGTGACCTGCCGTCGCCGGCCAACCCGCCCAGCGGCTGCCGGTTCCACACCCGCTGCCCGTGGGCGCAGCCGACCCGGTGCTCCGACGAGCGGCCGCAGCTGCGCGAGGTACGCCCGGGGCACCGGGTCGCGTGCCACTGGGCCGAGGAGATCGCCGACGGCCGGATCCGTCCACATGAGGTGGAGCCCGAGCTGGTGCACCCGGAGACCGGACCGGCGGAGCTGCCGGACGACCTGAAACCGCAGGCGATTCTCTAAATTCAGCCGGCCGGGACGGACCCGGCGGCCGGTGCCCTCGCGGCTGCCGCGTGCGCGGCCGTCGCACCCGGGCGGCGGGGTGGCCCAGGGCCACCCCGCCGCCCGGGCCGTTCGCTCAGCTGGGCAGGCCGCCCACCTGGGTGTTGATCCACGTGCGGATCGACGGCAGGTCCTCGTAGATGGACGGGCCGGTGGCGCAGACCGCGCTGCCGTTGCCGGACCGGCTGGTCGCACCGATGAGGTTCCACCTGCCGTTGACCATCCGCACCTGCGGACCGCCGGAGTCGCCGTAGCAGGCGCCGGCGTTGCCGTTGGTGTTGTTGGTGCAGATCTCGTACGGGCCGTTGATTCCCGAGCAGCGGCTGTCGGCGACGATCGACGTGTCGAGCTCGTTGGCGGTGACCGGCGCCGAGCCGCAGCCCTGGGTCGGGCAGGTCTGACCCCAGCCGATGATCCGGGTGGCGGTACCGACCGCGCCGGAGGTGGTCGGGATCGGCGCCGGTGCGTAGCTCACCGAGCTGCCCAGGCGCAGCAGCTTGACGTCGATGCTCGGATGGTTGACCGAGCCGGTTACCGAGACCACGGTCCCGCCGCTGGTGCGGTTCACGCTGCCCACCCGTACCGACGCCGGCGTCGCGCAGTGCTTGGCGGTGACCGCCCAGTTCGCCGTGATCAGCGAGCCGGTGCAGCCGGACACGTACACGAGGAACGGGTAGTTCTCCGACGCCGGCCGGCCGTTGACGACCAACGGTGTGACGTCGGGGTCCGCGGTAGCCTCGGCGTCCGGTGCGGTGCCGGCGTACGCGGGGGTCCACTCGTACGCGCGGGGCCCGGTCGTCTGCAGGGTCGCGAAGTTGCTGTTGACCTCGGCGGTTTCCCGGCTGCTCGGGTAGGCGTTGGTGCACGACACGGGTGCGCTGCTGCCGGACATCAGGTCGCTGCACAGGCCGGTGCGCCGGTCGGGCAGGCCGAGGATGTGCCCGAACTCGTGCGCGGCGATGCGTGGCTGGTAGTAGCCCTGGTTGACCGCCTGACGGCCCATGTACCAGTAGCCGTTACCGAGCGACGAGGTGTACGTGCGCGGCCAGCCGTCGTCGGCGTACACGGTGATGGTGGCCCGCTGGCCGGCCGATACCGGTTGCAGGCGGACGTTGCTGACCCGGCTGTTCCAGATCTGTGCGCCCTGGTTGACGACGGAGACGAACTCCGCCGCGCGGCTGGCGTCGTAGTACAGCACCCGGGGTGCGGCGTGCGCCGGTGCCGCGCCGGCGAGCTGGACCGCCGCGACCACGAGGGTACCGAGCGCCGCGGCCGACAGTCTTCGTAGGGGCATGGGTGACCTCCTGGACGTCATGGGAGGGGCGGTGACCCCGCCCACACGCTACTCAGGAAGTGACGTTCTTCGATATAGCCGTGCCGGAAGATGCCAATCGCGGGTGGTCGCCCGGCCGTCCGACGGTGGGAACCGGCCGAGGAGGTCCCGATGGCCGAAGACCATGAGCCGAGAGTCCGGTTCGCCGCCCGGGAACTCGCGTTCCTGCGGTACGCCCGGTTCGGTGAGCTTCCGACCGGGTCCTGCCCGACGACCAGTGGGAATCCGCGCGCGGGGAGGGGGCGGTAGCCGCGCCGGCCATCCCGTCGCGCAGAGTAGCGTTCACGTCATGGGGAGTGTTGAGTCCAGGTCCCCAGGCCCGGAACGGGACGGGCATACGCTGCCGTACGCCTCGGAGGCCACGCGGCTGGCGAGCCTGGCGGCATGGACATGCCAGGGGCTCAGCCGCGGTGACAAGGTCATTTACGCCGAGACGTGCCACGCGGCGGGTAAGTCAGTGCTGGACGTGGCGGACGGGTGGGGAGCCGCCCTGGCCGGGAGTACGCCGTGCCCGCCCTGACCGTCACCAACCACGTCCACCAGATGCTGCTCTGGGAGTCACCGGATGACCTGCTCACCGCGGCCGTGCCGTTCCTGCGCGCGGGGCTGACCGCCGGCGACGCGGCGATCCTGGCCTGCCGCGACGAGTACAACGCGCTGCTGGCCGGCGCTCTCGGACGGGATCCGCGCGTTGACCGTGTCCGGTCCGCCGGCATCTACACCCGGGCGGCGGTGACCGCCGAGACCTACCGCCGCCTGATCAACCAGCGGATCGACGCCGGCGCCCGACGGGTGCGCGTGGTGGGCGAGCCGAACTTCGGCACGGGCCCTGACGCCTGGGCGGAGTGCGAACGGTACGAGGCGATCGTCAACGTCGCGCTGGCCGCGTGCCGGGTGACGACCACCTGCGCCCTCGACGCCCGGACCCTGCCCGCGCCCGTGATCGAGGACCTGATCACCGCCCACCCGTTCGTGCTCACACCCGCCGGCCGCGTCCCCAACGAACGGTACGTCGACCCCGCGACGTCCCTGCGCCGGTCCGCGCCCGGACCTGACCCGGTGGAGTGGACCGGCCCCGCCGTGGAGTTCGCCGCGGTGACCGATCTCCACCAGGTACCCGATCTGCGTCACCAGTTGCGCGTCGCGCTCGACACCTACGGGGTGGCCCGGCGAATCGGTGAGAACGTCGTGGCCGCGGTCCATGAGCTCGTCGTCAACGGCCTGGTGCACGGCAGAGCACCGGTACGGGTACGGTTCTGGGTCCCACCGGGGAGGCTGGTGTGCATGGTCACCGACACCGGCCAGGGCTTCGACGACCCGCTCGCCGGCTACGCACGCCCGGCCGCCGATAACCCCATCGGCACCGGCACCGGACTGTGGCTGGCCCGGCAACTGTGCGACCGGATCGAGATGGTGCGGACCCGGTCCGGCTTCACCGTGCGACTGTCCATATCGACCCGGGAGGCTAGCTGACGTACCAGCCGACCCCGGGCATCTCGCCGACGGTCGCCCTATCGCGCGCCGAAGTCGGGAACGGTGATCGCGCCGTCCCGGTCGAGCGGGAAGCCGGGATTGTGCGCGATCTCCCAGACGTGGCCGTCCGGATCGGTGAACCAGCCCGCGTAACCGCCGTAGGACGTCTCCGCCGCCGGCCGGGTGATCACGGCACCGGCTTCCGCCGCGACGCGCATCACCTCGTCGACCTCGGTCCGCGAGCGGACGTTGTGCGCCAGGGCGATCGCGCCGAAACCGCCGGTTTCGAAGGCGGCGATACCCGCGTCGGCGGAGAGCTTGTCCCTGCCCCACAGGACGAGCGCGAGCCCACCGGCCTGGAAGAACACCGTCTCTTCGACCTCCTGGCCCCGCCAGCCGAGCCGCTCGTAGAACGTCCGGGACCGCGTGACGTCGGCGACTCCGAGCGTGATCAGGCTGATTCGTTGCTCCATCCCCGCAAGGTACCGCCGGGTGCGTCGCCGGGCGAGCCCGCCCGGGGTACGCACCCGCCGACCCGGACGGCCACCGTCCCGCGCCGCGTCCACCACGGATGAGGGGTGCCGCCGGCGTCGCGGAGGTGATGTGATCGGTACCGCCACGGACGCGAGCGGACGGGACGGATACCGATGGTGTTGCGGGTACGGGGAATCGTGTTGCCCGAGCGTGAGGAGCGGTCCTTCTGGATCGACGGCGGAGTGTTACGGGCCGATCCGGTGCCCGACGCCGACCCGGTCGTCGACGGCGGTTGGCTGTTGCCCGGTCTGGTCGACGCGCACACCCATCCGGGCGCCGAGGAGCCGGGGGACCGGTTCGACGAAGCGCTGCTGCGCCGCCACCTCACCGACCATCGCGACGCGGGGGTCCTGCTGGTGCGCACACCAGGGTCGGCCGCGCGGATACCCGACTGGGTCGACGAGGATCCCGACCTGCCCCGGGTCCGCTCGGGCGGCCGGTGGTTGGCGACTCCCGGGCGGTTCTTCCCCGGCTTCGGCCGGGATGTCACCGAGGACGAGCTGGTGACGGCCGCCGTGGAGGAGGCCACGGCGTCCTCGGGCTGGTGCAAGGTGATCGGTGACTGGAACCATGACCAGCCGGCGTTGCCGCTGCCGGTGCTGACCGCGGTCGTGCACGCGGTGCACGCCGCCGGGGGTCGGGTCGCCGTGCACTGCCAGACGGCCGAGGGCAGCCGGAACGCCGTCGAAGCGGGCGCGGACAGCCTGGAGCACGGCATGCACCTCGACCCCGACCTGCTCGACCGGATGGCGGCGCAGGGCACCGCGTTCGTCCCCACGCTGACCGCCTTCGGCGCCAGCGTGGACCGCGTGCGCGGACGCGAACCCGGCGCCCGGCGGGACTGGTTCCTGACCGGATGGGACGGCATGCTGCGCAACACCCGCGCGGCCCATGAAGCCGGCGTCACCGTGCTGGCCGGCACCGACAGTTTCCCGTGCGGCGCCGTCGCCGACGAGGTGACGTGGTTGATCCGTGCCGGGTTGCCGCCGGACGCCGCGCTGGCGGCCGCGTCGTGGTCGGCACGCGCCTGGTTCGGCCTGCCCGGCCTGGTCGACGGTGCCCCGGCCGACCTGGTCGCCTACGACACCGACCCGACCCTCGATCCGTCGGTCCTGTCCCGTCCGAGCCGGATCATCCTCCGCGGCCGCGTGGTCGCCTGACCGGCGCCGGTACCGGCCGGACGTCACCGCACCGAACGTTTCGCCTCGCCCTTGGCGGGAATGGCCCGGCGCGGGAGGTGTGATGCGCGCACATCGGGATTGGTGGCCGCTGGTCGCCAGCGCCTGGTGGTGGCTGGCCCGCCGAACCCGGCACGGGTAGTGCCGGCATGGAGTTCGGCGTCGGCTACTTCCCGACCCACGACGGCATCGGCCCTGGCCCGCTCGCGCGGCTGGTCGAACAGCGCGGCCAGGACGCGCTGTTCTTCTCCGAGCACACGCACATCCCGGCCAGCCGCCAGACCCCGTTCCCGGGCGGTGAACTGCCGCGGAAGTACTGGCACTGCTACGACCTGTTCGTGGCGCTGACCGCCGCCGCGGCGGCGACCACGAAGCTGCGCGTGGGCAGCGGCATCTGCCTGGTCATCGAGCGCGACCCGATCACCTGCGCCAAGGAGGTCGCCAGCATCGACCACCTGTCCGGCGGGCGCTTCGAGTTCGGTGTGGGCGCCGGCTGGAACCGCGAGGAGATGCGCAACCACGGCACCGACCCGCGCAAGCGGATGGCGATCATGCGCGAACGGGTCGAGGCGATGAAGGCGATCTGGACGCAGGAAGAGGCCAGCTACTCCGGCGAGTACGTCAACGTCGAGCGGATCTGGTCGTACCCCAAGCCCGCCCAGCGGCCGCACCCGCCGGTCCTCGTCGGCGGCGACGGGCCGACCGTGCTCGACCGGGTACTCGCCTTCGGCGACGGGTGGGTGCCGTGGTTTCCCAACTACGGCGGCGACCCGGTGGTCTTCGACCGGGTGGCGGAGCTGCGCCGCCGCGCGGACCGGCCGATCGAGGTGCAGATGCTGGCCGTACCCGCCGACCCGGGAGTACTAGACCGGATGGAACGGGCCGGGGTGCGGCGGGCCGTGCACTGGCTGCCGACCGGGCCGGCCGGTGTGGTGATGCGGGCGCTCGACGAGTGGGAGGACGCGATCGTCACCCTCTGCGGAGGATGAGCCCCCGGGCCACGGCCTCCTGATTGGACCGCCGCGGCAGCGGCGCGCCGTGCGACGATCCGATCGTGGTGACCTCCTCGGCTGTCCTCGGCGTCTTCGCGGTCGCGCTCGCGATGGTGCTGACCCCCGGCCCGAACATGATGTACCTGGTGTCGCGGAGCATCACCCAGGGCCGGCGGGCCGGGGCGATCTCCCTGGCCGGGGTGGCGGTCGGCTTCCTGGCCTACCTGGCCGCGACGAACCTCGGACTGTCGGCGATCTTCGTCGCCGTTCCCGGGCTGTACCTGGCGGTCAAGTTCGCCGGCGCCGGCTACCTGGCCTGGCTGGCCTTCCAGGCGTTGCGGCCCGGTGGCACCTCGGTGTTCGCGCCGGCCCGGCTCGAGCCCGACCCGGCACGCCGGCTGTTCACGATGGGCCTGATGACCAACCTGCTCAACCCGAAGATCGCGGTCATGTACCTGTCGCTGATCCCGCAGTTCGTGCGCCCCGAGGCCGGCCACGTCCTGGTCCAGGGGTTCGTGCTGGGCGCGGTGCAGATCGCGGTCGCGCTGACCGTGAACCTGCTGATCGTCCTGGCCGCCGGCACCATCGCCGGGTTCCTGGCCGGTCGCCCACTGTGGCTGCGCGCGCAGCGCTACCTCATGGGTACGGTGCTCGGCGCGCTGGCCGTCAAGCTGGCGACCGACCACACCCGCCCGGCGCCGGCCTGACCGGCGTCCGTCAGTCACCGGGGCAGCGGTTGTCCCCGCCGCTGTGCTCGACGCAGCGACCGGGCGGTCCCGGGCACGGCGGCCGGCGGCGCGACCACCGACG
The DNA here is from genome assembly GCF_049999945.1 of Planosporangium spinosum. Classification (NCBI taxonomy): domain Bacteria; kingdom Bacillati; phylum Actinomycetota; class Actinomycetes; order Micromonosporales; family Micromonosporaceae; genus Planosporangium; species Planosporangium spinosum. Next base: position 33,110 of record NZ_JBLYUB010000023.1, read on the forward strand.
CCGGGCGGCTATGACCACGCTCACAGCCGTAGGTTTGAGCACGCAGTCGAGATGGTGGGGTGAGTGTGGCGCAATTGGACGCGGTGCTGTTCGACATGGACGGCACCCTTGTCGACAGCGAGAAGGTGTGGGACGTCGGCCTGCGCGAGCTGGCCCGGCAGTACGGGGGAGAGCTCTCCGCCCCGGCCCGGGCCCGGATGGTCGGCACCAGCATGGCGGAGTCGATGGACATCCTGCACACCGACATCGCCCAGCCGTGGCGCGACCCGGAGGCGAGCGTCACCTGGCTGGAGGAGCGGGTCCACGCGCTGTTCACCGCGGGCCTGATCTGGCGGCCGGGCGCCCGGGAACTGCTCGCCGCCGTACGGGCAGCGGGGGTACCCACGGCGCTGGTCACGGCGACCCGGCGGCGACTGGTCGAGGCGGCGCTGGGCACCATCGGCGCGCACAACTTCGACGTTGTGGTCTGCGGCGACGAGGTCACCCACGGCAAGCCCCACCCCGAGCCGTACCTGACGGCCGCCGCGAAGCTCGGCGCCGACCCGTGGCGCTGCGTGGCGATCGAGGACTCGCCGACGGGCCTCACGAGCGCGCAGGCGGCCGGCTGCCGCGTGGTGGCCGTGCCATGCGAGGTGGCCGTGGTCGTCACCGGCGACGTCGTCGAGGTCGCCAGCCTCGAACAGCTCGACGTGGCGGCGTTGCGGAAGCTCGTCACCGGAGACCCGGTCGCCTGACGGGACACGACGGCGGCGCGCGGATGCCCCGTCCGCGCGCCGCCGTCCCCCCGTCACCCCGGCGGGTAGCGCCGGTGCCCCGTGGGCGACCTTTCGTTACTCGTGGGCGATCGCCCCCAGGACGTTGATCCGTGCCGCCCGGATCGCCGGCAGCACCGCGGCGACGACGCCGACCAGTCCGGCGAGGACCAGGTACACCGCCATCCGCGACCACGGCAGCGACAGCTCGGTGAAGCCCTCGTCACGCAGCGCCCGTACCGCCGCCGCACCGAGACCGCTGCCGACCGCGAGGCCCAGCAGCGCGCCGAACACGGAGATCACCACCGACTCGACGGTCACCATGCGCATCATCTGCACCCGGCGCAGCCCGATCGCCCGCAGCAGCCCCAGTTCGCGGGTCCGTTCCAGCACCGACAGCGCGAGCGTGTTGACGATGCCGAGCACGGCGATCAGTACGGCCAGCGCGAGCAGGATCTGGATCATCATCAGGAGGCCGTCGAGCTGCCTGGCCTGCTGGTCGATGTACCCGCTGCGGTCGGTGACGTTGACCTCGGGGCTGTCGGCGAGCAGTGTGTCGATCCGGTCGCGGACGGCCGCCACGCCGGTACCCGGCGCCACCCGCACGTACGCCCACGACGGCTGCGGTACCCGCAGGTCGGGTATGACCGACGGGGACAGCATGATGCTGTTGAACACGTCGTTCCTGGCCAGTACGGCCGCGACCGTCATGGTGTGCGGAGCCCCGCGCGACAGCTGCACCGTGACGGTCGAACCGGCGTGCAGGTTCAGCGTCTTCGCGCGCGCCTCGTCCAGCACGAGCTGGTCGGGGCCGAGCGTGGCAATGGTGCCCTCCGTGGCCCGCAGCGGGAACATGTCGGCCAGCGCGGGCAGGTCGGTCACGACGCTGACCCCCCAGCCCTTGCCGTTGACCATCGCCCGGTCGTAGTACTCGCCGGCGACGGCGCGTACCCCGGACATCCGCCTGATCTGGTCCAGGACCGCGGCGTCGAACGTCGGCGGCATCTCGGCCATCTGGTCGCCCGACACGATCAGGTCGGCCTTGACCAGCGTGTCGCCCTGCTTGTGCATCGTGGTCTTCGCCGAGGCCAGGACCACGTTCACCCCGGTGATCAGGGCCAGGCCGACCATGAGCGCGGCGGCGGTGATCGCGGTACGCCGGGGGTTGCGTCCGGAGTTGAGCCGGCCCAGCTTGCCCGGCACCGACCACGAGAACAGCAGGCCCAGCAGTGATACCACCGGGCGGGCCAGCACCGGCGTCAGCAGCGCGACACCGATGAAACAGACCAGGACGCCGCTGAGGATCAGTGCCAGGGTGCTGCCGTGCGCCCGGCCCGACAGCCCGTACCCGAGGATCGCGGCCCCGACCGCGGCCACCAGGCTGCCGGCGACGGTGATCTTTGTCAGCGGCCGGTCCGGGGTGGCGACCTCCTGCAGCGCGGCCACCGGCGGGATCCGGGAGGCGCGCAGCGCCGGCAGCAACGCCGCGACGAGGGTGACGAGCAGGCCCACCGCGAACGCGCCGATGACGGCCGCCGCCGGTACGCCGATGCTCGCCAGCGGCAGGTCGGCGCCGCCGAGGTGGCCGAACAGCCAGGCCAGTCCGGCGCCGACGCCGATCCCGGCGGCCAGTCCGACCACGGACGCGACGAGGCCGATGATGGTCGCCTCGACCAGGACCGCGCCGATCATCTGGCGGCGGCTGGCGCCCACCGCGCGCATCAGAGCCAGTTCCCTGGTGCGCTGCGCGACGATGATCGAGAAGGTGTTGAGGATCAGGAACACGCCGACGAACAGCGCCACCCCGGCGAAGCCGAGCAGGATGTTGTTGAAGAAGCTGAGGCCCTGGCGGAAGTCGCCGACCGTCTCGTCCTGCAGTTGCTTGCCGGTCTTGACGACGTAACCGTCGCCGACCGCCGCGCGGACCGCGTCGCGCACCTTCTCCGGGCTCTGCCCGGACGCGGCGGTGACGTCGATGCTCGAGTACGTACCCGGCGCGCCGAGCATCAGCTCCTGCGCGACCGGCTCGGTGAAGTCGACCTCCATCGCCCCGCCGATCGAGTCCCGGTCGCCGCTGTAGCCGAAGATGCCGACGAGGGTGAAGGTCTTCTTCGGCTGCAGGGTGAGCACACCGACGCGGTCGCCCACCGTGATACCGGCGGCCTTCGCGAGCGCGGCGTTGACGGCGATCTCGTCGGCGGCCTGCGGGCCGCGCCCCTCGCGCAGCTGGACCAGCTCGGAGGTACCGGTCCAGTTGGCGCCCAGCCGGGGTGGTCCGAACGACGTGACGACCTTGCCGTTCCTGCCGATGACGCGGGCGCCATCGGCGGCCGCCACCCCGGTCGCCGACGCCACGCCGGGCGCCGACCGTACCTTCGCGACGAGGTCGGCGGGCAGGTTGGTGGGCCGTTCACCGCTGTCGACGCCGGCCACCGCCGGCTTCGCCCTCACCTGTACGTCGGTGCCGGCGAAGACGCTGGCGAACAGGCTGTCGAACGAGCGTCCCAGCGTATCGGTGAGCACGAACGCCCCCGACACGAACATCACCCCGAGGACCACCGCGAGACCGGACAGGACCAGCCGCAGCTTGCGGGACAGGACGCTCTTGAGCGTGGCGCGGAGCATGGTCAGGCCACCGCCGCCAGCGAGTCGAGGCGCTTCATCGTGTCGAGAACGGCGTCCGCGGTGGGTGCCGTCAGTCCGGTGACGATCTGGCCGTCGGCGAGGAAGATGACGCGGTCGGCGTAGGAGGCGGCGTTCGCGTCGTGGGTGACCATGACGATGGTCTGGCCGAATTCGCGGACGGAGTTGCGTAGGAAGCTCAGGACCTCGGCGCCGGAGCGGGAGTCGAGGTTGCCGGTGGGTTCGTCGGCGAAGATGACTTCCGGTCGGCTGACGAGGGCGCGGGCGCAGGCGACGCGTTGTTGTTGTCCGCCGGACAGTTGGGTGGGGCGGTGGCGGAGGCGGTCGCGGAGGCCGACGGTGTCGATGACGGTGTCGAACCACTGGCGGTCGGGTTTGCGGCCGGCGATCGACAGTGGCAGCAGGATGTTCTCCTCGGCCGTGAGCGTGGGCAGCAGGTTGAACTGCTGGAAGATGAACCCGACCTGGTCGCGGCGCAGCCGGGTCAGACCACGGTCGCTCAGGCCGGTGATCGGTGTGTCGCCCACGTACACCTCGCCGCGGGTGACCGAGTCCAGCCCGGCCAGGCAGTGCATCAGGGTCGACTTGCCCGAGCCCGACGGCCCCATGATGGCGGTGAAGCGGCCCCGTTCCAGCTCCACGCTCACCCCGCGCAGCGCCGCCACCTCGGCCTCGCCGCTGCCGTACACCTTCCACACGTCGACGGCGCGTGCCGCCGCGTCGCCGGTACGCGCCCCGTCCGTCCTGAGTGCTCCACCCATCGTGAGTGTCACCGGTCCTCCTTCGGTCATCGCGGTTCCACACTCATCGTCGCGGCGCTGACGTGCGGTTTCGTCGCTCTCTCGGTGGAGGCCGCCACCGGTTTCCGGCTCGGGGTCCGCCCGCACCGCCCCTCAGGGAAAATCCCGGATACGCCGCCGGCCACGGTGGCCGCCGGCACCGCCGATCCGCGTCCCACCAGGCGTTCCGTCGCTCAGGGGAGCCCGGAGAGGGCCGTTTCATCCCACCGGGGTGCCGCCCCCGGTCGGGCGGGCCGGGACGCCCGTGGCGGAGGGCGGCTGCCGTGGCGTACGTGGCGCGGTGGAGGTGCCCGGTACAGACGAGGGCGCCCCTTCCACCGCGCGGTGGAAGGGGCGCCCTCGTCGGGTCACCGGCCTACTCGTACGCGATCGCGTTCAGCACGTTGAGCCGGGCCGCCCGGATCGCCGGGATGATCGCCGCGACCACGCCGACGAACGCGCCGGCCACGACATAGCCGATCATCAGGCCCCACGGCAGCGACAGCTCGGTGATCCCCTTGTCCTTGAGGGCGTGGACCACGGCCGCCCCGAGCCCGGCGCCGACGGCGATGCCGAGCAGCGCGCCGAACAGGGAGATGACGACCGACTCGACGGTGATCATCCGCATCGTCTGGGCGCGGCGCAGCCCGATGGCCCGCAGCATGCCGAGTTCGCGGGTGCGTTCGAGGACCGACAGCACCAGCGTGTTGATGATGCCGAGGACCGCGATGAGCATGGCCACGAACAGCAGTACCTGCACGATGGTCAGCACGATGTCGAAGATCTGCATCTGGTTGCCCAGCCACTCGTCGCGGGTCGCCGCGCTGACCTCCGGGCTGTCGGCGAGGATCCGGTCGACCTCGCCCTTGACGGCCGTCGCGTCGGCACCGGGCCGCAGCTTGACGAACGCCTCGACGGCCGTGGGGGCACGGAACCCGGCCATCGCGTCCTGCCAGGAGATCAGGAAACTGCCACTGCCCACCCCGGTGGCGGTGTAGATGCCGGCCAGGCGGAACTGGCGAGCCTCGCCGCGGGGTAGTTGGACCGGGACCGGGTCGCCGACCTTCCACTTGCGGTTCTTCGCCGTGTTGTCGTCGACGATGAGGTCACCGGCGCCCAGCGTGTCGATCCGGCCCTCCTTCGCGGTGAGCTTGAGGATCCGGACCGCGGCCGCCTGGTCGTCGAAGGCTCCGAGGTACCGCTGCGTGCCGCCGACCGTCGCCATGTCGTACGTCTCGCCGGCGACCGAGTCCACGCTGGACAGCGCACGTACCTGCCGCAGCGCCGCCGGGTCGATCGCCGGCGGGATCGCCGACGTCTGCTGGCCGGAGATGACCAGGTCGGCAGCGAGCTGCTTGTCGATGACCTTGCTGACGCTGTCGCTGACCGACGTGAAGATCGTGCTGATGCCGGTGACCAGCGCGATGCTGATCATCATCGCCGCTGCGGTGATCGCGGTACGGCGCGGGTTGCGCGCGGAGTTGCGCCGCCCCAGCTGCCCCGGTACCGACCAGGCGAACAGCCGTCCCAGCAGCGACACGATCGGCCGGCCCAGTAGCGGGGTCAGCAGCGCGACCGCGATGAACGTGGTGAAGACGCCGCCGACCACCCACCAGATGGTGTTGCCGTGCGCCTTGCCCGACAGGCCGAACGCGAGCGCGCCGCCGCCGGCGGTCAGCAGGGCACCACCGGCGACGGTCAACCGGGTCAGCGGCCGGTCGGCGGTGTTGGCCTGGCGCATCGCGGCGACCGGAGGCACCCGCGAGGCCTGGAAGGCCGGCAGCAGGGCGGCGGTGATGGTCACCCCGACCCCGACGACGAACGACACGATCCACGCCGCCGGCGGTACCCCGATCCCGGCGACCTGCAGGTCGCCGGTGAGCCTGGCCAGCGCGAACGCTCCGCCGGAGCCGATCCCGACGCCCAGGCCGAGGCCGATCAGCCACGACACGACACCGATCACCGAGGCCTCCAGCAGCACCGACCCGATCATCTGGCCCCGGCTGGCGCCCATCGCGCGCAGCAGCGCCAGCTCCTGGGTGCGCTGCGCGACGATGATCGAGAAGGTGTTGAGGATCAGGAACACCCCGACCAGCAGGGCCACGGCCGCGAAGCCGAGCAGGATGTACGTGACGAACGACAGCCCCTTCTTGATCTGGTCGGACTGCTTCTTGGCCAGATCCTTACCCGTGTCGACCTGGTACGCCGTGCCCAGCTCGGTGCGCAGGGCGTCGCGTACCTTCGTCAGATCCCGCTTGTCGGTGACCTTGACGTCGATGACGTTGTAGACGCCGGTTGCGCCGAGCATGAGCCGCTGGGCCACCGGCTCGGTGAACGCGATCATCTGCTCGCCGCCGACGGAGTCCCGGCCACCCTGGTATCCGATGATGCCCACCACCGTGAACATCTTCTTCGGCTCGAGGGTGAGGACTCCGATCTGCTCGCCGATGGTGAAGTTGCCGGCCTTGGCCAGGCCGGCGTTGATGACGATCTCGTCGTCGGACCGCGGGCCGCGGCCTTCGCGCAGCGAGACCAGGTCGTCCTCGCCGGTCCAGTTGGTGCCGAAGCGGGGAGCGCCACCGCCGGCGCCGCCCACGACCTTGCCGTTGTGCCCGACGGCCCGGGCGCCCTCGGCCGCGACCGAACCGGTCGCCTTCGCCACGCCGGGGACCGCCGCCACCTTCTTCACCACGCCAGCCTCGATGGTGGCCGCTGTCGCGGGAGCGTCGTCGGCGCCGCCGTTCACCTTCGGCTTGGCGCTGACCTGGATGTCGGTGTAGTCGTACACGCTGGTGAACAGCGAGTCGAAGGTGCGTCCCAGGGTGTCCGACAGGACGAACGCCCCCGACACGAACATCACCGCCAGGACGACCGCGAGGCCCGACAGCAGCAGTCGCAGCTTGCGGGACAGCAGGCTCTTGAGAGTCGCGCGCAGCATCACACGGCCCCGTCGAGCAGGTCGGCGGCGGCCACGTCGAGGCGCTTGAGCCGGTCGAGGACGGCCTCGGCGTTCGGGTCGCGGAGCTCGTCGACGATCCGGCCGTCGGCGAGGAAGATGACGCGGTCGGCGTAGGAGGCGGCGTTCGCGTCGTGGGTGACCATGACGATGGTCTGGCCGAATTCGCGGACGGAGTTGCGTAGGAAGCTCAGGACCTCGGCGCCGGAGCGGGAGTCGAGGTTGCCGGTGGGTTCGTCGGCGAAGATGACTTCCGGTCGGCTGACGAGGGCGCGGGCGCAGGCGACGCGTTGTTGTTGTCCGCCGGACAGTTGGGTGGGGCGGTGGCGGAGGCGGTCGCGGAGGCCGACGGTGTCGATGACGGTGTCGAACCACTGGCGGTCGGGTTTGCGGCCGGCGATCGACAGCGGCAGCAGGATGTTCTCCTCGGCCGTGAGCGTGGGCAGCAGGTTGAACTGCTGGAAGATGAACCCGACCTGGTCGCGGCGCAGGTCCGTGAGGGCCCGGTCACCCAGCCCCGTCACGCGCGTGTCACCGACGAAGACCTCTCCCCGGGTGACCGAGTCCAGCCCGGCCAGGCAGTGCATCAGGGTCGACTTGCCCGAGCCCGACGGCCCCATGATGGCGGTGAAGCGGCCCCGTTCCAGTTCCACGCTCACCCCGTGCAGCGCGATGACCTGGGCCTCGCCGCTGCCGTACACCTTCCACACATCCACCGCACGAGCGGCGGCGTCCGCCGCCGTCGAGAGCGTCGCGGTCACGTTTCGTCCCTTCGAGAGATCCCCGTTTCATTCCACACCCGACGGTAGGTGGTGTGCGCGACCCGCGAGTCGTCCGCGGGGATGCTCGTCACGTACTTCTCGCGGGGGAGGGAACCTCCCCCTGGCGGTGGTCGGCCGTTCGGCGCGGATCAGCAGTACGTCCGGCGGGTGCGGTCAGCCGTTCGGTGCGGGTCCGCCGCGCGCCCGTTCGTTGGGCGGTCCGCAACGCGCCGTCCCTCGGGCGGTCAGCCGCGCGGACGCACCAGCCCGCTCTCGTACGCGAGCACGACCGCCTGTACCCGGTCGCGCAGGCCAAGCTTGGTCAGCACGTGCCCCACGTGCGTCTTCACGGTCGTCTCGCTGACCTGCAGTGCCCGCGCGATCTCAGCGTTGGACAGTCCCCGGGCGACCTGCACCAGGACCTCCCGTTCGCGCTCGGTGAGCGTCTTGAGGTCCGGCGGCGGGGCGGCGTCCGGGTCGGGCAGCGTCTCGGCGAACCGGTCCAGCAGTCGCTTGAGGATGCGTGGCGCGACGACGGCCTCGCCGGCGGCGACCGTACGGATCGCGGTGACCAGGTCCTCGGCCGGAACGTCCTTGGCCAGGAAGCCGCTGGCGCCCGCGCGCAGCGCGCCGACGACGTACTCGTCCAGGTCGAACGTGGTCAGGATCAGCACCCGTACCGGCAGCCGCGCCGCCACGATCGACCGCGTCGCCGCCACGCCGTCCATCCGGGGCATCCGGATGTCCATGAGCACCACGTCGGGCAGCAGGCGGCGGGCCAGGTCCACGGCCTCGGCGCCGTCCCCGGCCTCGCCGACCACGTCGAGGCCCGGCTCGCCGCCGAGCACCATGCGGAACCCGGTACGCAGCAGCGGCTGGTCGTCGGCGAGCAGTACCCGCACCGGCCTCGATTCGCTCACTGGCTTCCCCCGTCCAACGCCTCGACGGGGATTCTCGCCGACACCCGGAACCCGCCGCCGGGCCGGGGGCCGGTCCGGATGGTGCCGCCGTAGAGGGTGACCCGTTCGCGCATGCCCAGCAGGCCGTGGCCGACCGGCCCGCCGCCCGGCCGCGGGCCCCGCCCGGTGTCGCAGACCTCCAGGGTCAGCCAGTACATGCCGATGTCGAGTCGTACCTCGGCGGTGGCCGAACCGGCGTGCTTGAGCGCGTTGGTCAGCGCCTCCTGCACGATCCGGTACACCGTGAGCGCCACGGCCGGGTCGAGCGCACCGGCGTCGCCGTCAACGCGCAGGGTGACCGGCAGGCCCGCCTCCCGTACCTGTTCCACCAGGCCGGCCAGGTGCGCCAGGCCCGGCGGCGGCGCCAGTTCGCCGGCCGGTTCCTGGTCGGTGCGCAGCACGTCCAGCAGGCGTCGCATCTCCCGCAGCGCCGTCCGGCCGGTCTCCTCGATCGTGGCCAGCGCCTCGTCGGCGGCGGCCGGGTCGCGGTGCAGGGCACGGCGTGATCCGGTCGCCAGCACCCCCATCACGGCGACGTGATGGGCGACCATGTCGTGCAGTTCGCGGGCGATGCGCCGCCGCTCGTCGGCGACCGCCTGCGCGGTGAGGGCCTGCTGGTTGTGCTCGGCGTCGCGAGCCCGGTCGACGAGCGCGGCGACGTAGGCGCGGCGATGGTGTACCGTCCGGCCGGCGGTGACGCACAGCAGCACGGTCATCAGCAGGAACACGACGAAGTACAGGGGCTCCAGTTGCATCGGCGGCAGCCGGGTGTCCAGCACGGTCAGCCCGGCGACCAGCGGGGGCGCCCACAGCAGGACCGCGACGAGCACCGCCCGCCGCAGCGACAGCCACGCGGCGGCCGTGTAGGTCAACACCACGACGGTCACCGCCTCGACCTGCAACAACCGGGGAACCAGGAGTGACACCAGCGTGTGCGTCGTGAGCAGCGCGACGGCCAGCATGGTGGCGCGCCGCCGCAGCGCGATCGTGGCCATCGCGAGCGCGGTCCACAGTAGCCCGACCGCCATCGGCGACGGCCACGATCCGCCCGGACGGCATATCCACAGCATCGCAACGCCGCTGTACAGCAGCAGGGCCAGCAGCCCGTCGGCGAGTACCGGGTGGGTGCGCAGGTAGCTGCGCGGCTCCTGCCAGACGGTCATGGCTTGAGACGGTAGCCGGCCGGCGGTCGGGCGGGGTCGTCGCCGTAGTGGAGGGTGTCTCCTCCCTGGGGAGGAGACACCCGGCGGAGACCCGGCGAATTGCGCCCGGCGGGGATCCTCACGGGTGTGCCCGGCGGGGATCCTCACGGGTGTGCCCGGCAAGGGCTGCCCGGGACCGTCCGCGGGCGGTCACGCCGCGCCCGGTGTCTCTTCCCCGGTGGGTCCGGGCGCGCCGGGGGCGACCGTCGTCGATGGATAGGGCGGCGGGCTGCCGCCGAACTCCGGGCAGTGTGCCTGGTGGGCGCACCAGCCGCAGAGCCGGCTCGGCTTGGGGCGGAAGTCGCCGGTCGCGGTCGCCCGCTCGATCGCCTGCCAGAGCGCCAGCAGGTTGCGCTCGAATCGCAGCAGCTCGTCGGCGTCCGGGCTGTAGTCGCAGACCTCGGTGTCGCGCAGGTAGAGCAGGCGCAGCACCCTCGGCACGACGCCGTGGATGCGCCAGAGCACCAGCGCGTAGAACTTGAGCTGGAACAGCGCGCGTGCCTCGAACGCCTCGCGTGGCGCGCCGCCGGTCTTGTAGTCGACCACGCGCAGGTCACCGGCGGGGGAGATGTCGAGCCGGTCGACGTAGCCGCGGATGAGCAGCCGGCCGTCGATCGTCGACTCGATCAGCGTCTCGCGCTGGGCGGGCTCCAGGCGGCGCGGGTCCTCCATCGCGAAGTACCCGGCGAGCAGTTCGGTCGCCGAGGCGAGGAAGGCTTCCGGCGTCAGAACCGTGGTGGACCGGCCTTCCGGGGCCGACGGTGCCGACACCGCGGGGGGTGGTGCGAACAGTCCGGCCAGCTCGGCCTGCTCGGCCAGCAGCCGCTCCCACTGCGGCGCCACCAGCTCCGCGGCCCGTTCGGGCGTGCGCTCGGCCGCGGGCAGGTCGAAAAGCCGCTCCAGGACGGCGTGCACCAACGTGCCGCGGACCTGGTCGGCGGTGGGCTGCTCGGGAAGCCGGTCGATGGTGCGGAAGCGGAACAGTAGGGGGCAGGTCTTGAAGTCGGCGGCCCGGGACGGCGACAGGGATGGCAGCCGAGGCTGTTGGTCCGCCGTGGGCTTCCCTGCCGTGGACTCCTCCGTGGGCTTCCCTGCCGTGGGCTTCTCCGTGGGCTTCCCTGCCGTGGACTTCTCCGTGGGCTTCTCCGCGGTGGGCTCTTCTGTGGGCTCCGCCGGGTCTCGCACCATTTCGACCGTCATGGGGGACAGGCTAGGCCAGCCCCCCGACGAAACCGCTCCGGCCGGGCCACGATGTCGGCCACACTCCCGGGTTCACGTCTCGGGGCGGAGGCGGCGCGCAGATCACCGCAATGACGCAGATATTGCTGCTTCCGGCGGCTCCGATGCCGCAATGTTCGCGACATTGCGCCGATCGTGGCGCGGGCGCTGGCGCGGCGCACGGATCGCGGCGCTGGCGCGGCGCACGGATCGCGGCGCTGGCGCGGCGCACGGATCGCGGCGCCGGCCGACGCGCCGGTCTCGGGGCCGGCCGACGTACCGGTCCCGGGGCCGGCTGAACCGTCAGCCCACCCTCGCCGGGTGGCGATCCGCCGACCCTCCCGACGGTTGCCCCGTAGCCTCGGGTGAGGATGTGGTGGAGTCCAGCGCGGCGCCCCTGCCGCGAAATCGTTCAGCTCGGAGGAGACCGCACGGTGACCGTTCCCTACCCCACCACTGCGAACACGCCCGGCGGCGCGGGCCCGAACGCCGCCGATGGTGGCGTGCCGTCCGTCCGGCGGGGGCCGTTCCAACCGGGGGACCGGGTGCAGCTCACCGACCCGAAGGGGCGTATGCACACGATCGTTCTCGAGCCGGGTAAAACGTTCCACACCCACCGTGGCGGTGTCGAGCACGACGACCTGATCGGACGCCCGGACGGTAGCGTCGTGACCTCCGGTGGCGGCACCGCGTACCTCGCGCTGCGCCCATTGCTCGCCGACTACGTCCTGTCCATGCCGCGCGGCGCCCAGGTGATCTACCCCAAGGACGCCGCACAGATCGTGGCGATGGGGGACGTGTTCCCCGGTGCCAGGGTGCTCGAGGCCGGCGCCGGTTCGGGTGCGCTGACCTGTTCGCTGCTCCGGGCGGTCGGCCCGACCGGCGAGGTGGTCTCCTACGAGCTGCGCCCCGAGTTCGCTGAGATCGCTCGTCGCAATGTGGAGGCGTTCTTCGGTACCGTGCCCTCCAACTGGACTCTTCGCGTCGGTGACGTGGCGAGCTGTGACGAGACGGAGTTGGACCGGATAATCCTTGACATGCTCACCCCGTGGGAGGTGCTCGACATGGTTGAGCGCGCTCTCCTGCCGGGCGGCGTCCTGATCGGGTACGTGGCGACCACGCCTCAGCTGTCCGAACTGGTCGAGGCGCTGCGCGAACGGGGTGGGTTCACCGAGCCGCGAGCCTGGGAGAGTCTCGTGCGGGACTGGCATGCCGAGGGACTGGCCGTCCGGCCGGACCATCGTATGATCGCCCACACCGCGTTCCTGGTGAGCAGTCGGCGCCTGGCGCCGGGCGTGGTCGCCCCGCCCCGGCGGCGCAAGCCGAGCAAGGGCGCCGAGGCGTACGCGCTGCGCCGAGCGGCCGCGGCCGCGATGGCCGCCACCGACGGCACCGCCGGCGGTGGCGACGGGCCAGCCGGTACCCACGGCCCCGCCGGTGCGCAGGGATCCGCCGCCGGTGGCTTCCGCGGTAAGGACGACCTGGAGGTGACATGACCCGGCCCAGCTTCGGCAGCGAGATCCCCGCGGTCTTCCCGGACTGGTCGCCTTACCAGGACCTGGACTCGGCGGCCCGCGCCTACCTGCGCGACCCCGAGATCGCCCTGGACTCGCTGGCGGGTGTGCTGCGGGGCTCCAGCGTGCTGGGTTTCACCCTGGAGCGGTTCGTCAACGAGGTCAACGGCGTGTGGCAGGAGGTCGTCGTCTGCGACGGCACCCGGCTGGTGCTCTGGCACGGTGAGGACGTGCCGCCCGGTGACGGCCCGCCCGGCTCGATGACCTCCTCGGTACGGGTGGTCGCGCTGTCGGCGGTCACCGAGGTGGGCTGCCGGCGGCGCCTCACCCGGACCCCGACCGGGGCGGTGCGGGTCGACAGCATCGATGTGTACCTGCTGCTCACGTCGCTGGACGAGGGCGGGGGTGCGTTGTCGGGCGAGGAGTCGACCCCCGGCGCGCCGCGCCACGACGCGCTGCGGTTCGGCAAGACCCTCGACGACGGCGGCGCGGGGCAGATCGGCCGGTTGGAGGAGTTCGCTCGACTGGTCGCGTCGCTGGTCGGCCGCCCGATGATCTGAGTTCACCGGTGCGTCGGGGTGACCGGATTACGCGGGTCTCTGCGCGCGGTTGCCGGTGTTCTCCCCCCGGCCGCCGGTCCGGCGGCTGCTCCTGGCTGCCGTCGACAGGTGTTCCCGGCCCCGCACGGGGGCCGGGGCGCGGTCAGTCCTCGGCGTTCGGTCCGGCCACCGGGGCGTCGTCGGAGGTCCGGTGCACGTGGATGCACTCGCCCGGGCACTCCTTGGCCGCGTCGATGACCTCGAGGCGCAGGTGGGCCGGCACATCGACGCGGCTGCCCTCGGCGACCTGCAACTCGCCCGAGTCGTCCTTGACGTACGCCAGGCCGTCGACGTCGAACTCGAAGACCTCCGGGGCGTACTGGACACACAGTCCGTCGCCGGTGCACAGCTTCTGGTCCACCCAGACCTGCAGCTCATCGGTATCGACAGTCATAATGTCCCTCCCAGGCATGCCTCCGTGCCGACGCTACCCGATGAGACATCGAGGGCGCGCAGCGCCTCGACCGGATTGGTAACACATCACGCCGTGGCGTTTGGTACGGGGCTGATTGGGCGATCAGCAGTTAGTGTTAGAGCACGACGTTCAAAGCCCCGGGGAGGTGGGACGTGGCACGCAGCGACGACGCGGAGACGCGCGCCGCACGGTGGGAGAAGGATGCCCACGATCTCTCCAACCAGGTCGCGTTCCTGCAGGAAGAGATCGCCCTGCTGCGGCGCAAACTGACCGAGAGTCCGCGACACGTCCGCCAGCTTGAAGAGCGGCTGGCGGCGGCTCAGGCTCAGATTGCCCGGATCACGGAGAACAACGAGCGCCTGGTCGCCACGCTCAAGGAAGCGCGCGCGCAGATCATTACGCTCAAGGAGGAGGTCGACCGCCTGGCGCAGCCGCCGAGCGGGTACGGCGTCTTCCTCACCAAGCATGACGACGGCACTCTGGACGTCTTCACCGGCGGTCGGAAGCTGCGCGTCGCGGTGTCCCCGACGATCAACGTCGAGGAGTTGCGGCGTGGCCAGGAGGTCTTGCTCAACGACGCGCTCAACGTCGTCGACGCGTTCGGCTTCGAGCGCAGCGGCGACGTCGTCATGCTCAAGGAGGTCCTCGACGGGGGCGACCGTGCCCTGGTGATCTCCCATGCCGACGAGGAGCGCATCGTGCTCCTGGCCGACACGCTGCTCGACACGCCGCTGCGGGCCGGAGACTCGCTCATGATCGAGCCTCGGTCGGGGTACGCGTACGAGCGGATCCCCAAGAGCGAGGTCGAGGAACTGGTCTTGGAGGAGGTCCCCGACGTCGACTACTCCGACATCGGGGGGTTGTCCCGTCAGATCGAGCAGATCCGCGACGCGGTGGAGCTGCCGTTCCTGCACGCCGACCTGTTCCGGGAGCACCAGCTGCGCCCGCCGAAGGGCGTCCTGCTCTACGGCCCGCCCGGCTGTGGCAAGACGCTCATCGCCAAGGCGGTGGCGAATTCCCTGGCCAAGCAGATCGCCGAGAAGCGTGGTGAGGAGAAGCGAGCCAGCTACTTCCTCAACATCAAGGGCCCTGAGCTGCTCAACAAGTACGTCGGTGAGACCGAGCGGCACATCCGGCTGATCTTCCAGCGGGCTCGGGAGAAGGCCGGCGAGGGTACCCCGGTCATCGTGTTCTTCGACGAGATGGACTCGGTGTTCCGCACCCGTGGCTCCGGTGTCTCCTCGGACGTGGAGAACACTATCGTTCCGCAGTTGCTCAGCGAGATCGACGGTGTCGAGGGCCTGGAGAACGTCATCGTCATCGGCGCCTCCAACCGGGAGGACATGATCGACCCGGCGATCCTGCGGCCGGGCCGGCTCGACGTCAAGATCAAGATCGAGCGTCCGGACGCCGAGGCGGCCAAGGACATCTTCAGTAAGTACATCCTGTCCGGCCTGCCGTTGCACGCTGACGACCTGGCCGAGCACGGCCGGTCGCACGAGGCGACGGTGGCGGCCATGATCGACGCGACCGTGATGCGGATGTACGCCGAGACCGAGGAGAACCGCTTCCTGGAGGTCACCTACGCCAACGGTGACAAGGAGGTTCTGTACTTCAAGGACTTCAACTCCGGCGCGATGATCCAGAACATCGTCGACCGCGGCAAGAAGATGGCCATCAAGGACTTCCTGTCCACCGGCCAGAAGGGGCTGCGCCTGCAGCATCTCCTCGACGCCTGCGTCGATGAGTTCCGCGAGAACGAGGATCTGCCCAACACGACCAACCCGGACGACTGGGCCCGGATCTCCGGCAAGAAGGGCGAGCGGATCGTGTACATCCGCACGCTCGTCTCCGGCGGCAAGGGCGCCGAGTCGGGTCGGTCGATAGAGACCGCTACCAACACCGGTCAGTACCTGTAGGTCCCTGGCGTTTCGGGGCGTCCGCTGTCGCGGGCGCCCCGTTGCCGTCACCGGGATCGGCAGGGTAACCGGCCGGTACCCGCGGTGACGGTGTGGCGGCACCGGTGGCGTGGGGCACGTCAGGTCACCGCTTCCCGCCGCGGCGCCGTAGGCTCGTGGGATGGGCGGGGCGACGGCCGGGCCGGGGTAGCCGGTACGGGCGAGGCGAGGGAGCGGGATGAGCGGGCGAATCGGCGGGCGCAGTGCGCAAATCGCGTGCGGCGGGCGAATGGGGCATAGCGAGCGAGTCGTGCGCAGTGGGCGGATCGGCGGCCGTGGCGCGCACGGCTCCCCACGCGCTGCCGAGTGGAGCGAGGTGGCGGCATGAGCGTCCGACGGGTGATGGGCACCGAGGTCGAATACGGCGTGTCCGTGCCGGGGCAACCCGGCGCCAACCCGATGGTGACGTCGTCGCAGGTCGTCAACGCGTACGGCGCGCGGCCCGAACTGACCAGGGGCGGGCGCGCCCGGTGGGACTACGAGGAGGAGTCGCCGCTTCGGGACGCCCGCGGCTTCAGCTACTCCGGCGCCCTCTACGACCCGGCCGAGGCCCTTGCCGACGAGGACCTCGGCCTGGCCAACGTGATACTGACCAACGGTGCCCGGCTGTACGTCGACCATGCCCACCCGGAGTACTCCACGCCCGAGGTGACCAACCCGCGTGACGTGGTGCTGTGGGACAAGGCGGGGGAGCGGGTGATGGCCGAGGCCGCCCGCCGGGCGGCGACCATCCCGGGCACCCACCCGATCCACCTTTACAAGAACAACACCGACAACAAGGGCGCCAGTTACGGCGCCCACGAGAACTACCTGATGCGCCGGTCGACGCCGTTCGCCGACATCGTGGTCCACCTGACGCCGTTCTTCGTCACCCGCCAGATCGTGTGCGGCGCCGGCCGGGTCGGCATCGGCCAGGACGGGTCCACGCCCGGGTTTCAGATCTCGCAGCGCGCCGACTTCTTCGAGGTCGAGGTGGGGCTGGAGACCACGCTCAAGCGGCCGATCATCAACACCCGCGATGAGCCGCACTCCGACGCCGACAAGTACCGCCGGCTGCACGTCATCATCGGCGACGCCAACCTCTCCGAGATCTCCACGTACCTCAAGGTCGGCGCCACCTCGCTGGTGCTGGCGATGATCGAGGAGAAGGCGCTCCCCGGCGACCTGGGTATCGCCGACCCGGTCAGTGAGCTGAAGGCGGTCAGCCATGACCCGTCGCTCAAGCACCTGATCCGGATGCGCGACGGGCGCCGACTGACCGCACTGGACATCCAGTGGGCGTTCTATGAGCGGGCACGGGCGTTCGCCGAGGCACGCCGGGGCGAGGACGGCACCGAGGAGATCACGTTCGACGTGCTCGACCGGTGGGAGAGCGTCCTCGACCGGCTCGGGCGTGACCCCGGGCTGTGCGCCGACGAGCTGGACTGGGTGGCGAAGCTGCGCCTGCTGGAGGGCTACCGCGAACGGGAGTCGCTCGGGTGGGCGTCACACAAGCTGCAACTGGTCGACCTGCAGTACTCCGACGTGCGGCCGGAGAAGGGGCTCTACCACCGGCTCGTCGCCCGGGGCTCGATGAAGACCCTGTTCAGTGAGGACGAGGTACGCCGGGCGATGGTCGAGCCGCCGGAGGACACCCGGGCCTACTTCCGGGGCCGGTGCCTGGCGCAGTACGCCTCCGAGGTGGTCGCGGCGAGCTGGGACTCGGTCATCTTCGACATCGGCCGGGAGTCGCTGGTCCGGGTGCCGATGATGGAGCCCGAGCGGGGGACCAGGAAGCACGTGGGCACCCTGTTCGACCGCTGCGCCAGCGCCAAGGACCTGCTTGAGGCGATCACTTCCGGGTAACGTCGGAGGATCGCGGTACGTTGTTGGCACGCACACGAAGGCACGCACCGGCAGCGCGCTAGAGGAGGGCCCTGAGGATGGCAACTCGTGAACCCGGCGGACAGTCGCAGTCCGGCCGTTCCCGCCGTGACCAGGAAATCGACGAGACGCCGGCCCCAGAGGCCAGCGCCGAGGTCGCTGAGCGGCACGAACAGTTGAGTGAGGACGTCGACGACCTGCTCGACGAGATCGACTCGGTTCTCGAAGAGAACGCAGAGGAGTTTGTCCGTGGTTATGTGCAAAAGGGCGGGGAGTAGGACATAGCCGTAAAAAACGGACGTGCCTCGACCGTTGGATGACAAGGACGGACTGCGTCGTTGTCGGGATTGCGGTGAGCGCAAGCCGCTGGCTGAATTCTGTAGCAACCTACGACGCCCCGACGGCAAGGGCAGCTACTGCAAGCCGTGCTTCAACGTACGGTCCAGAGCGAGTTACGCGAAGCGGATCGGTGAGAAGTTCGGCAGGTCGGTAGCGGTGGCCCGGCAAGTGCCCGAGGGCCACCGCTACTGTCCGGACCGCACGGGGAGGTCAGGCCGATCGAGGACGTTCCGCGCAACCGATCCGCCGGCACCGGCTGCGCGTCCTCCGGTAAGCCGCGCCACCACACGCGCACCAGGGCGGCCAGGGAGCGGCCGTACGGCAGCAGTACCCGGGAGCGCCACCTGAGACGTCGCTTACGGCCTCGGCCAGAAGGAGTTCGAGACGCACCTGGCCGAGCAGGGCGGCGTCTGCGCGATCTGTGGCACGCCCGACCCTGAGCATGTTGACCACGATCATGTATTCGGTAACGTACGTGGCGTCCTCTGCTTCAACCGCAACGGTGGACTCGGTCAGTTCAAGGACGACATCCAGAACCTGAGCAAGGCGATCAGTTAAGCAAGGCGATCAGTTACCTGAAAGGAACCACGTGGCAGCGGGTCTCGATCCATCCGGGCGTCTACCGGTTGTCTTCACCACGCCGGCAACCTCGTCGTTCACCGAGTTCTTGAGCCTCGCCGCGCCGGACCTGCTGCCGGGCCGGCGCCCGCTGCCCGCCGGGGCGTCCGCCGACGTCTCGCCGCACGCGACCACGATCGTGGCGCTGACCTGTGCGGACGGTGTGGTCATGGCCGGCGACCGCCGGGCCACCATGGGTAACCTCATCGCCAGCCGCGACATCGAGAAGGTCTTCGCTGCCGACGCCTACTCGCTGGTCGGCATCGCCGGCACCGCGGGGGTGGGCATCGAGCTGATGCGGCTGTTCCAGGTCGAGCTCGAGCACTACGAAAAGATCGAGGGCACGATGCTCTCGCTGCACGGCAAGGCCAACCGGCTGGCCACGATGATCCGCAACAACCTTGGCGCGGCGCTCCAGGGCCTGGCCGTGGTGCCGCTGTTCGCGGGCTTCGACGTGGAGGCCGAGGACGCCCGCCACGCCGGCCGGATCTTCAGCTTCGACATCGCCGGCGGCGTCTACGAGGAGAAGGGCTTCGACGCCATCGGCTCCGGGTCGCTGTTCGCCAAGTCGGCGCTGAAGAAGCGGTACCGCCCCGGAATTGCCGTCGACGAGGCGGTCCGGCTGGCGATGGAGGCGCTCTACGACGCCGCCGACGACGACACCGCGACCGGTGGCCCCGACCTCACCCGCCGGATCTTTCCGGTGGTGATGACCGCGACCGCGGACGGCTCGCGACGGCTGACCGACGAGGAGTCCGCCGTGGTGGCCGAAGCCGTGGTCCGCGACCGTATGGAGAACCCGGGCGGCTGACGCCGCCCACCCCGCACGCAAGCCGACGATCGCCGTAAAGGAGACGCAAGCCGCCGTGGCCATGCAGTTCTATGCCTCGCCCGAGCAGATCATGCGGGACCGCTCGGAGTACGCCCGCAAGGGCATCGCCCGTGGTCGCAGCGTCGTCGTGCTCACCTATGAGGGTGGGGTCCTCTTCGTCGCCGAGAACCTGTCGACCGCCCTGCACAAGGTCAGCGAGATCTATGACCGGATCGGGTTCGCCGCCGTCGGGCGGTTCAACGAGTTCGAGAACCTGCGGGCCGCCGGCATCCGCCACGCGGACTTCCGCGGGTACGCCTACGACCGCCGGGACGTGACGGGGCGGGCGCTGGCAAACGCGTACGCGCAGACCCTCGGCGCCATCTTCACCGAGCAGTCCAAGCCGTTCGAGGTGGAGATCTGCGTCGCCGAGGTCGGTACCCGGCCGGAGCGGGACGAGCTCTATCGGCTGACCTACGACGGCTCGGTGTACGACGAGTCGGACACCGGCACGATCGCCATGGGTGGGCAGGCGGAGGCCATCTCCGAGGCGCTGCGCGGCAGTCACCGCCGCGACATGACGTTGCAGGAAGCGGTACGCCTGGCGGTGGACTCGCTCGGCAGCGTCGGTGGCGAGGGTGGCCAGCCGCGCAAGCTCGAAGCCGGCCAGCTCGAGGTCGCCGTGCTCGATCGCCGGCGCACCGGGCGTGCGTTCCGGCGTCTCACCGGCGCCGCACTCGCTCCGCTGCTCGCCCCCGCTGGCGGTGCCGAGGGTGGAACGGGTGACAAGGGTGCCGAGGAGGCCGGCGAGGCGCCGTCGATCGCCGAGCCCGGTACGTCGCCTGCGGACAAGTCGCCGGGCGGGGTGGACCCGCTCGCCGAGGGCGAGGCCTGACCGGCCTGCCGGGTCCGTCGTCGTCAAGATCCGCGCACCGCGGAGTCAAGATCCGCGCAAGGTCGCACGTATTGCTGCTTCCCGGAGCGCTGATACCGCAATGTTCGCGACCTTGCGCGGATCTTGACCGCTGGGGCGGTCACGGATCTTGGCCCCTGGGGCCGTCGCGGATCTCGACCGTCCGGACGGGGTCCGCGACGGCGGACGCTGCTTCAGACCAGCGGTTCGGCCTCACCGGGTCGGGTCGGGGGCGGCAGCAGCCCGCGTTCACGGTTGAGTGTCTCGGCATCACGGATGGCGACCGCGCGGGCCAGTTCGGTGACCCGCTGCTCGCTTTCCCGCAGTCGCAGATAGAAGTTGAGGACCGCGAACACGAACGCCACGATCAGCCCGTACAGCAGCAGGTCCGCGCCGCGACCGACGCCGACGAGATGTGCCACCCAGGTGGTGGCTTCGGGATTGACCACCGCGATGGCGTTCAGCATCAGGAACACGATGAACGCCAGCCGCTTGCCGGCCTGCATGCGGACGCCGTGCTGACCGCGGATGAACACCATGAGGAAGCCGAGGATAGCGGCCAGCAGGAACGCCTTGATCAGGATCTGCATGTCGTCACTTCCCACGCCGTGACATCGAGACATCGAACAGGATGTTGACGCCGTTGATCAGTGACTGACCCTTGGCCCGCGAGTAGTCGGTGTAGAGGATCGTCACCGGCTGCTCCACGACGCGCCACGGGGAGCGGGCGAGGACCGTGGCGATCTCGGAGGCGTGCGCCATGCCGTTCTGGGTGATGTGCAGCCCCTCTGCCGGCTCCCGACCGAACACCCGCAGGCCGTTGTGCGCGTCGGTGAGCTTCAGCCGGCGGGCGGTCGGGCTGAGGGCGACCACGGTACGCAAGACGACGCGCTTGATCCACGGAACGGCGGCCGCGTCGCGGAGGAAGCGGGATCCCAGGACCACGTCGGCGGTGCCGGACCGGGCCACGTCGAGCATCGCGGACACGTCCTCGACGCGGTGCTGGCCGTCGGCGTCGAAGGTGACGAAGTACCGGCCGCCGGTGCGGGCCAGCGCGTAGCGCAGGCCGGTCTGCAGCGCCGCGCCCTGCCCCATGTTGATCGGGTGGCGCACCAGGTGGGCGCGGGTGCCGAGGATCTCCGCGGCGGAGGAGTCGGTGCTGCCGTCGTCGACGCACACGATGTTGGGGAAGGTCGCGAGAACCTTCTCCACGACGTCGGCGATCACCTTCTCCTCGTTGTAGACGGGGATGACGACCCACACGTCCCTGTTGCCCTGGACCACCCGCTCACCTCTCGAGGCCGTACGCCGCGGCAATGATAACGGCGCCGCGGTTGCCGTCATGATCTACGCCGGTGGGCGTGCGAGCCGGCGGTGTGCCCGCCACCACGACCGGCCGCCATGAACACCGGCCGGTCGCGCTCGATCAGGTGGAACGTGAATCGTCGCGGGAGAACCCGCACCGGTCCACCGCGCCGGAGCCGCGACATGGACCCGCATGCCTGCTCCGCCGCCGTGCCCGGATCGACGGTTCGGTGTCCTGATGGTAGGCGAGGCGCGCCGCGGCGCGGCAGCGAACCCGTCGGCGTCGCCGGTGCGGGCGGTGGCCGCCGGTGTCGGCGTGGGCGGTGGCCGCCGGTGTCGGCGTGGACGGTGGCCGCCGGTGTCGCCGGCACCATCTGTATCGCGACAATGGTACAAATGTTGCTACGACTGGACGCCGGAGGTGCCGGCGGTGGTCTGTGGCGGGTGAGCAGTGATGATCATTCAGGTGGACCCGGCGTCCCCGGTGCCCCCGTACGAGCAGGTACGGGCCAGAATCGCGACGCTGGCCCGGGACGGTGAGCTGCCGGCCGGCACGCGGCTGCCGACGGTCCGCCAGCTCGCGGCTGACCTCGACCTCGCGGTCAACACCGTGGCGCGGGCGTACCGGGAGTTGGAGACGGCCGGCCTGGTCGAGACCCGGGGCCGGCACGGCACGTTCGTCACGCCCCGGGCCGGCGGCGTGCCGGCGGAGGCCCAGCGGCTCGCGACCCGGTACGCCGAGGAGACCCGCCGGCTCGGGCTGAGTCCCGCGCAGGCGCTCGGGCTGGTCCGCGCGGCGCTGGGGCAGGCCGGGCCGGCGGAGAGCGCACCGCGCTGACGACGGCGGACGTCGACACGTGCCGGTGCGGTCCGATCGACTGGTGACCTCCGGTGACGATGTGGCCACGGTACGTCCGAAAAATCAATCATGATCTGGGGCCACTCGCTACGGCGGGAATGTGCCTCCGGCGGCTAATGTCTTTCCATGGACCGGCGCATCTTCGGACTGGAGACCGAGTACGGGGTCACCTGTACCTATCGAGGGCAGCGGCGGCTGTCCCCGGACGAGGTGGCGCGTTACCTTTTCCGACGGGTCGTGTCGTGGGGCCGTTCGAGCAACGTGTTCCTGCGCAACGGCGCGCGGCTTTACCTTGACGTCGGATCGCACCCGGAGTACGCGACTCCCGAGTGCGACTCAGTCCCCGACCTGGTCGTGCACGACCGTGCCGGCGAGCGCATCCTCGAAGGCCTGCTCGTCGACGCCGAGAAGCGCCTGCATGACGAAGGCATCGCGGGCGAGATCTACCTGTTCAAGAACAACACCGACTCCGCCGGCAACTCGTACGGCTGCCATGAGAACTATCTGGTCAGCCGGCACGGCGAGTTCGGGCGGCTGGCCGATGTACTCATCCCGTTCCTGGTCACCCGGCAGCTCATCTGCGGCGCCGGCAAGGTGCTGCAGACCCCGAGGGGGGCCGTGTACTGCCTGTCGCAGCGGGCCGAGCACATCTGGGAGGGGGTCTCGTCGGCCACCACCCGAAGCCGGCCGATCATCAACACCCGGGACGAGCCGCACGCCGACGCCGAGCGGTACCGGCGGCTGCACGTCATCGTCGGCGACTCCAACATGAACGAGGTCACCACGCTGCTCAAGGTGGGCAGCGCCGACATCGTGCTGCGGATGATCGAGGCCGGTGTCCCGGTGCGTGACCTCACCCTGGAGAACCCGATCCGGGCGATCCGGGAGGTCAGCCATGACATCACCGGGCGGCGCAAGGTGCGGCTCGCCAACGGCAAGGAGTGCAGCGCGCTCGAGATCCAGCAGGAGTACTACAGCCGGGCGACCGAGTTCGTCGAGCGGCGTGGCTCGGACGCCGCCACCAAGCGGGTGGTGGAGTTGTGGGGCCGAGTCCTGCACGCGGTGGAGACCGGCGACCTGTCCGGGGTGGACCGTGAGATCGACTGGGTCACCAAGCTCCGAATGATCGAGGGGTACCAGCGCAAGCACGACCTGCCGCTGTCGCACCCCCGGGTGGCCCAGATGGACCTCGCCTACCACGACCTGCGGCGCGGCCGGGGTCTGTACGCGCTGCTGGAGAAGCGGGGCGCGGTCGACCGGGTGGCCACCGACGTGGAGATCTTCCAGGCGAAGGAGACCCCGCCCCAGACCACCCGGGCCCGGCTGCGCGGGGAGTTCATCCGGCACGCGCAGGAGCGCCGCCGGGACTTCACCGTCGACTGGGTGCACCTCAAGCTCAATGACCAGGCACAGCGGACGGTGCTGTGTAAGGACCCGTTCCGAGCCTACGACGAGCGGGTCGACCGGTTGATCGCCAGCATGTGACTGGCGGGTAGCAAGCCGGTAGGCTCGGCGGCGCGATGGCAAACGATGAATCCGCCGCCGAGCCGACGCCTGCGCTCCGCTCGCCCGCGCCCGCGCCTTCCGAGCCTCCGCCGGCGCCTCCTGCGCCCGCGGAGGCGCCGGCGATCCCTGTGGGCGTAACCGTGTCCACGCCGTCGGCTGCCGCCGGCGACGCCGTGGACACGACGCCGTCGACGATCCCTGTGGGCGTAACCGTGTCCACGCCGTCGGCTGCCGCCGGCGACGCCGTGGACACGACGCCGCCGACCTCCGCGGGCGCGCCCGCGGAGGTGACTCCCGCAGTCTCGCCGCCGGACGTTCCCACCGCGCCGACGGACGGCGGGGATACGCCATCCACCGTGCCGCCGGACGTTCCCACCGTGCCGGACGGCGGGGGTACGTCCCCCGACAGGGCGGTGGGCACCGGCGGCACGGTGGGCGACGAGAGCGCGCCGCCCGCCCGACCGGGCGCGGCGCTCACCGCGCACCCGCTCGTCGCCCGGATCCGTGACCTCGCGGCCACGGGGTCACAGCGGGTGCGGTTCGCCGTCGCCGCCGGCGCGGCGGCCCTGGTGCTGCTCGTCGGATTCGTCTCGTGTTCCGGGCCCGACGCCGGGCCGGGCGGCCTCGTTCCGGCGGGGACGGCCGTCTTCAGCGCGTCCGCGGAGTCGCCCGGCAGTGCCGCTGCCACGTCGCGCGCGCCGGCGGCGACCACGGACGGCTGCCATGGGATCGTCACGGCGGCCCAGGTGTCGAAGGCGGCCGGTTTCGAGGCGGTGGGTGCGGGTGGGGACGCCGCGGCCGCGGTCACGGCGTACGCCGAGACGCTGCGCGCGCGGGGGCTCGCCGCCACCGTGCACGTCTGCCCGTTCGTCGGAACCCACGGCGACCAGGTGCACGTCATGGCCCTGGTCTTCCCCGACGCCCGGCAGGCCGAGCGGATGTACGCGGACACGAAGGTGGGGACGAAGGCGCTGTCGGGCGTCGGGGACGCGGCGGTCACCGATGGCGCGCGGACGTTGTCGGCGCGGCGCGGGCGCAGCGTGGTGCTCGTCCAGTTGATCCGGGTGGCCAGCCCCACCGCCGACAACACGGCGCCGCTGCGGGCGCTGGCGCTCGCCGCGCTGGCCAAGGTCTGACGGACCCCGAGGTCCGGGGCGACCGCTCTCAGGATCCAGCGGTACCGGCGCTCCGCACGGCTCTTTTTTAGCATCGCTTACTGTCTGTGGGGTGTGCGAAGCCCAGACGCGGGACCGTGTCGAGGTCCGACGACCAGGCTGGCTACTGGTACTCCTCGGGGCGGTGACCGGTATCGGGCCGTTCTCGATGGACATGTACCTGCCGGCGCTGCCCCGCATCAGCGACGAGTTCCACACCGGAGCCGCACAGATCCAGCTCACCCTCACCGCGTGCCTCGTCGGTCTCGCGGCGGGTCAGTTGCTGGTCGGCCCGCTCAGCGACCGGTGGGGCCGGCGTCGCCCGCTGCTGGCCGGTCTCGGCCTGTACGTGGTGACCTCGCTCCTGTGCGTCGCGGCCACCTCGCCGGCCACCCTGACGCTGGCCCGGCTGGGGCAGGGCCTGGCCGGCGGCGCGGCCGTCGTCATCGCCCGTGCCGTCGTCCGTGACCTGCACAGCGGGGCAGCCGCGGCGGCGTACTTCTCTCGCCTGGTCCTGGTCTTCGGGGTCGCGCCGGTCATCGCACCGAGCGTGGGTGGCATCGCCCTGCGGGCCACCGGCTGGCGCGGAATCTTCCTGATCCTCGCCGCGATCGGCCTGCTGGTGCTCGTCGCCGCCGCCACGGGACTGCCGGAGACGCTGTCCGTCGCGCGCCGCCAGGCCGGTGGCCTGGCGGAGACCGGCCGTGGCGTACGGGCACTGCTGCGCGACCGCTCGTACGTCGGGTACGCGTGCGCACTGGGTCTCGCGGGCGCCGGGCTGTTCGCGTACATCTCCGGGTCGTCGTTCGCGCTGCAACGCGTCTACGGTGCCTCACCCCAGGTCTACGGCCTGCTGTTCGGGGTGAACGCCCTCGGGTTCGTGCTCGTCGGCCAGCTCAACGGCCACCTGGTGCGCCGAGTACCGCCCCGCCGCCTGCTGGCGACCGGGTTGGTCGTCCTGGTCGCCGCCGCGCTCGCCCTGCTGCTCGTGACGCGCTGGCACAGCCTGTTCGCGGTGGCGGTACCGCTGTTCGTGTTCATGTCCGTGCTCGGCATGGTGCTGCCCAACACCACGGCGCTGGCCCTGGACCTGCACCCGGGCCTGGCGGGTACGGCCTCCGCGCTGCTGGGGGCGGCGCAGTCGCTGTGCGGGGCGGTCAGCGCGCCGCTGGTCGGTCTCGGCGGCGGCGCGACGCCCATGGCGCTCGCCATGACGGCCGGCGCGGCCGGCGGGATGGCCGCCTTCCTGCTCGCCGCGCGCGGCCCCCGCGGTGACCGCGGCCCCCGCGGTGACGTGCACGAGGACGTCGCCGAGCGCGGGGTGCGCGGGGGCACCAGCTAGACCGGGGGCACCAGCTAGACCGGGGGTGCGTCGGCCTGCTGGACCGGGGGTGCGCCGGCCTGCCCGATCAGGGTGGCCGCGTGCCGGCCCGCCGCCGCCGCGGCCAGGAAGTACGTGTAGTCGGCGTCGAGGCCGCGGCCCATCGTGGACAGCTTCACCGGCAGCGCCCGCAGCGCCTCGTCGAGCCCGTCGACGCCGACGGTCACCACCCGGTGCCGGTGCCGCAGCGGTGCGAGGGCGGCGTCGACGTCCAGGGACTCGTCGATCCCGGCCGGTACCACCAGGTCGGCCGGGGCGAGTGCGACCCGGCCGTAGGCGGTCAGGCTGTGATGGGAGACGCCGCGGTGGCGGGGGCGAGGGTCGGCATCCGAGATGCGCAGCGACCCGACCGGCCGGCCGGAGAGCACCGCCGTCGCGTTGACCGCCTCACCCACGGCGACCCCGGAGAAGCCCCAGGGCGTACCGGTGCCGAGGTTGCCCGGGCCCTGCGCGACGACCGCCACGTCGGCGCGCAGCACGTGGCGGGCGGCGAGCAGGCCGCTGTGCACGTTGGTGGCCTCCAGGTCCCCGCCGAACGCCTGCCCCACGGTGACCACCCCGGCGAGCCGGTCGGCGAGGGCGTCGAGGGTCCGCGAGAACCAGGCGGGCAGCGCGCCGCCGTCGGTCATGACGTAGGCGACCCGCACGTCGGCGCGGTCGGCGTGCACCCCGGCGACCACGGCGGGCAGCGCGGAGTGCAGGTCCGCGGCGACCACCGGCATCCCGTCCAGCGTGTCCGCCGGCGCCAGTACGTCCCGATGCGGGGAGTCGTCCTCGTCGGCGGCCAGGACGACCGCCTGCAGCGGCGTGTAGCGGGCCTTCACCACGTGCCCGGGCCGGTCGGTGTCCTCGGGCAGCCGGTCGGGCAGGGCGACGACCAGCGCGTACCCGCCGGTGCCCAGGCCGAGCGCCAGCGCGTTGGTGTTGAGCAGGACGGCGTCGCCGACAGCGGGCAGGCCCACCAGGGCCGGGTAGGCCAACGCGCGGACCGTGGGCGGGTCGTCGGGGTGCCGGCGGTCGAGGGCCACGTCGAGTTCGACCGCGCCACGCCAGGACCGGCGCAGCCCGGTCACGGTGCCACGCCGCCATCGGATCACCGTGTCACGCTAACGCACCCATCGGCGGGGCCGTCTCCGAGTCGGTCGATCGTACGAATGTTCGGGTAGAGGAGGGTGGGTACCGGCAGATCTCCGGCAACGCTGCTAGCGTCGCTACCGTGTCGCGCAGCCGCACCGAACGCCTCGTCAATCTGGTCATCTGCCTGCTGTCCACGCGCCGCTTTCTGACCGCGGCGCAGATCGCCGCGACCGTGCCCGGATACGAGCACGATCCGTCCGATCCGCGTGACCACGAGGCGTTCCAGCGCAAGTTCGAGCGGGACAAGGCCGAACTGCGTGATCTCGGGGTGCCCCTGGAGACGGGTACCGCCAGCATCTTCGACGCCGAGCCGGGGTACCGGATCGGCCGCGGGGAGTATGCCCTGCCCGACATCCACCTCGAGCCCGACGAGGCGGCCGCGGTCGGCATCGCCGCCCGGACCTGGCAGCACGCCGGCCTGGCCGCCGCGGCGTCGTCGGCGCTGGCGAAGCTGCGCGCCGCCGGCATCGACGTCGACCCGCACGCCACCCTCGGGGTGGAGCCGGTGGTGCGGGTCGACCCGGCGTTCGAACCGCTGACGGCCGCGGTACGCGACCGGCAGGCGGTCCTGTTCGACTACCGCACCCCGTCCGACGACCAGCCCCGTACCCGCCGCCTGCAGCCGTGGGGCGTGGTGTGCTGGCGTGGCCGCTGGTACGTGGTCGGCCACGACCTCGACCGCGACGCGGCCCGCTGCTTCCGCCTGTCGCGGGTGGTCGGCGCGGTGCGCCGCGCCGGCGACCCGGGCGCGTACGAGCCGCCGCAGGTCGACCTGATCAGTTACGTCGCGACCTGGTCCGGCCCGCGTGAACGCACCTACCGGGCCACGGTCCTGGTCCGCCCCGGCCGGGCCGCCGGCATCCGCCGCTACGCCGAGCAGGTCGTCCCCGCCGCCGACGGCGACCGGGTGGTGCTCACGTACGCCGACGCCGAGGGACTGGCCGCCTGGCTGGTCGGGTACGGCGCCGACGTGCTCGTGCTCGACCCACCGGAGGTGCGCGACTTCGTGGTGAAGCGGCTGCACGAGATCGCTGGCGCCCATCCCGGTTCGCGACAGGAGGTGACGCTGCCGTGAGCGGTTCCGCCGACCGGCTTTCCCGGTTGCTCAACCTGGTGCCCTACCTGCTGGCCCGGCCCGGCATCGCCGTCGCGGAGGCGGCGGCCGACCTCGGTGTCACCGAGCGGCAGCTACGCGACGACCTGGAGTTGCTGTGGGTGTGCGGCCTGCCCGGGTACGGCCCGGGCGACCTGATCGACATGGCGCTCGACGGTGACCGGGTCACCATCACCTACGACGCCGGCATCGACCGGCCGCTGCGGCTGACCCGCGAGGAGGCGCTGGCCCTGGTCGTGGCGCTGCGGCTGCTCGCCGAGACCCCCGGCGTCGGGCACCGGGACGCGATCGAGCGCGCCCTGGCCAAGATCGAAAGCGCCGCGGGCGACGAGGCAAGCCCGCCGGTGGCCGTCCGGCTGCCCGGCAACCGCGACCGGCTCGCCGCGCTGCGCGGCGCCGTCGAGCGCGGGCGGGCCCTGCGGATCACGTACTACACGGCCGCCCGGGACGAGACCACCGACCGGGTGGTCGACCCGATGCGCGTCCTCGTCGTCGGTGACCGGGCCTACCTGGAGGCGTGGTGCCGTCGGGTCGAGGCGGTCCGGCTGTTCCGCGCCGACCGCATCGATGCCTTCGAGGAGCTGACCGAACCGGCCGCCGTGCCGGCCGAGGCGCAGCCGACCGACGTCAGCGCCGGCGTCTTCCGGGCCACCCCGGACCAGCCGCTGATCACGCTTCGGATCAGCCGGGGAGCGCGGTGGATCACCGAGTACTACCCGTGCGAGGAGGTCCGTGCCGAGCCCGGTGAGCACTGGCTGGTGTCGCTGCGCGCCTCCGACCTGGCCTGGGCTCGCCGGCTGGTCCTCGGCCTCGGGCCGGACGTCACGGTGGTGGGGCCGCCCGAGCTGGTCGAGGCGGTGGGCGCCGAGGCGCGCACCGCGCTCGCCGCGTACGAGGAGCGCTTCTCGCTCTCCTGCTGACCGTCCGGCCCGCGGCGTCCACCAAGATCCCGGCAATGCCGCAAACGGCAATGTCGCGAACATTGCAGTATCAACGCCCCCGGAACCAGCAATGTTCGCGACATTGTCCGGATCTTGAGCCACCCGGCGGGCGGCATCGTCGTGGTGCGCGGCGGGGTGGGGATCGAGCTACTAGAGTTCGGTGAATGATCTGGTCACTCGTGATCGTCCTCGTGGTCGGCTCGCTCGTCCTGCTGGCGGTGGCGGTCGCACCGCTGGTGCGCCGCATGGGCGAGCTGGGCGTGGCGGCCCGGCGGCTCGGCCTGCGGAGGACGGACGTGCAGCGGCTGATGCCAGCCCTCGCCGCGCTGCAACAGCGTGCCGAGCAACTGCAGCACGACGTGGCGACGGTCGAGGACAGGGCGGCGCGGACACGGGCGCGCCGCAGGTAACGTGCGGCGGCGGGTAGGCGCTGCTGGTGTCGGAGTCGCCGCGGGTGACGTGCGGCGGTGGGCAGGCACCGGGGCCCTGAGCGCACGGCGGCTGACCGGGCGAGCATTGGTCGACGATCCGGTTAACAAGCCTGGTCGACGGTTGACGGTGTGGACACCGGTGGTCAAGACTTCATCGCCGGCACACCGGAAGCCGGTATGGGTCGAGCGCGCAAACACACGTACGATGAGGCTCGACGGTGACGACAACTGCGAGGTGGCTTTCCGATGGGTACGCTCCGACCGTGGCACATCGCCGTTCTGGTGGTGGTTCTGATCCTGCTGTTCGGTGCGAAGCGCCTGCCTGACGCCGCCCGCGGGCTGGGCCGGTCGATGCGCATTCTCAAGGCCGAGACTAAGGGCCTGGCCGACGACGACGTCAACGCCAAGGCGGAGGCGCAGAGCGGCCGTCAGCCGATCACCAAGGCCGACGACGACCGGGCGAGCATCATCGACCCGGTCGACCGGGTCCGCGACAAGTAATCGCGACGCGTAAGACAAGACACGTAACTCATGGCGCTTCCTGTCCGCAGGCGGAAGAAGGCTCAGTTCACCCGCGCCGCCGACGGCTCCATGACCCTCATGGAGCACCTTCAGGAGCTGCGCAGCCGCCTGTTCAAGGCTTCGTTGGCCGTCGTGGCCGGCTTGTGCGTCGGGTACTTCTTCGCCAGGCCGGCTCTCGACTTCATGATCAAGCCGTACTGCGACCTGAATCTGAACCCGCAGGACAAGTGCGCGTTCGTGGCCAACGCGCCGATGGACCCGTTCCTACTCAACCTGCGGATCGCGCTGTACCTGGGGCTGCTGCTCGCCGCGCCGTTCTGGCTGTACCAGTTGTGGGCGTTCATCGCGCCCGGCCTGCACCGGCACGAGCGGCGCTACACGTATGCGTTTGCCGCGGTCGCCGCGCCGCTGTTCTTCGCGGGCGCGACCCTGGCGTTCTTCATCGTATCGAAGAGCCTGCACTTCTTCCTGGGCGATACCAGCAAGTTCAGCATCACCATCGGCCTCCCGGGCTACTTCGACTTCGTCACGAACATGATGTTGCTGTTCGGCGCCGGGTTCGAGTTCCCGTTGATCGTGGTCATGCTCAACCTGACCGGCATGGTCTCCGCGCGCAAGCTGCTGAGCTGGTGGCGGGTAGCGGTCTTCCTCATGTTCGTGTTCGGTGCGGTGGTCACCCCGACCCCCGACCCGTTCGGCATGACGGCACTCGCCGGGGCGCTCGCGCTGCTGTACTTCGCGGCGGTCGGGTTCGCGTTCCTCAACGACCGCCGTCGGCGGCAGCGGCACGCGGCCGAGTTCGGCAACGTCAGCGACGACGAGATCTCACCGCTGGAGTACGACGTGGAGCCGGTCGAGGCCGGTGCGCCGGTCGACGCGTCGAGCCCGGTTGACGCGCCGAGCCCGGTCGAGGCGCCGACGCCGGTCGACAGGCTGAAACCGCTCGACACCCGATTCGACGACTTCACGTAGGCCGACGCCGGCCGTACGCTGCCGCCATGACCGACAGCCCCGCGCCAACCCGCGACGTCAACGACCCGGACCGCTCCGCTACGAGCGGTCCGGGTCGTCCCGGTATGGACGGCCCCGGCCGCGCCGGCGAACTCGTCGTGCTGGCCAACCCGGTAGCCGGCCGGGGCCGGCTCGGTCGGCTGCTGCCCGAGGTGCTGGCCGGGCTGGCCACCGGCGGCGCGACGGTACGGCTGATCGAGGCGCCCGACGCCGACCGGGCCGAAGCGGCCTGCGTCGAGGCCGTCGCGGGTGGCGCGGCGGCGGTCGTCGCGGTCGGCGGGGACGGCACGGTGCACACCGCGCTGCAGGCGGTGGCCGGCACGGGGGTACCGCTGGGCATTGTCGCCGCCGGCACCGGCAACGACTTCGCCGTCGAGGTCGGCGTGGCGGCGGAACCGGTCACCGCGGCGCACGCGGTCGCCCGGGCGCTGGCCGCCGGCCGTACCCGCACGGTCGACCTCGCGCACATGCGCGCCGCCGACGGCAGGACCCGCTGGTTCGGGGCGGTGCTGGCCGCGGGCTTCGACGCCGTGGTCAACGAGCGGGCCAACGCGATGCGCTTCCCGCGCGGTCCACGCCGGTACGACCTGGCCATCGTCGCGGAGCTGGCCCGGCTGCGCCCCCGCCGGTACACGCTGCGCCTGGACGGGCAGTCGCACACCGTCGACGCGGTCCTGGTCGCGGTCGGCAACACCGCCAGCTACGGCGGCGGCATGCGGATCTGTCCCGCCGCCGACGCGGGCGACGGGCTGCTGGACGTCGTCGTGGCGGGTGCGGTGGGCCGGCTGGCGCTGATGCGGATCAAGCCCCGGGTCTACCGCGGCACCCACGTGGACCACCCGATGGTGACCGCATTCCGGGCCCGTACCGTCGAGCTGGCGGCCGAGGAGATCGTCGGGTACGCCGACGGGGAGCGGGCGTTCCCGCTGCCGCTGACGGTCACCTGCGTCCCGGGCGCGTTGACCCTGTTGACCTGACGGTCACGGGCACTGTCTTACCGCCCGCTCACAGTCTTACCGCCCGCTCACAGCCCGCTTACCGCCTACTCACAGCCCGGCGAGGTCGAGCACGGCCGTGATGCCGTTGACCGCGCCCGGTGGCCCGGCCGGAACGATGAGCACGCGACAACCGGCCATTACCGCGCCGGCATCGGCCGGGGTGTCGCCGACCATGAGCGTGCGCTCCGGCTCGACCCGCAGCATGCCGCAGGCCCGCAGGAAGATCGCGGAGTCGGGCTTGCAGTGGCCGACCTCGAAGGAGAGCACGAACGCGTCGACGAGGTCGGCGAAGCCGAGCCGCTCGGCGACCGGCCGGATGTCGAACCCGATGTTGCTGACGACGGCCACGGGGACGCCCGCGGCGCGCAGCGCCTTGAGCGTCGGCAGGGTGTCGCCGTAGACGGTCCAGCCGTCCGGGCTCAGGATCCGCTCGTACAGCGCCTCCGGCAGGCCCTCCACGTCGCACGGCACGGTCTGCGCCAGCCCGGTGTAGGCGGCGCGGTGGGCATGCGGGTACAGGTCGCGGTCGGCATACACCTCGGCCAGGTGCGGCGGCACCCGGTGCGGCGGCGGTCCGCCGGCGCGGCCCGCCATGACCAGCCGGTCGGCGAGGGCCGTCGCCCGCAGCCGGTCCAGCTCCGTGCCGCAGCTGCGCGCCGCCTCCTGTACCCAGATCACGGGGTCCTCGACCTGCGCGAGCGTGCCCTGGAAGTCAAACAGCACCGCCTGTGGCGGGTCGGTCGGCGTCCGGCCGGCACTGGGTCGGCCCGTCCGGTCGGTCGAGGGCGTGGACCCGCGGTCGGGGTCCGGCGCGGGGTACTCCTGCGACGCTTCGAGGGGGTCCGGCACGCCGTGCACCATACAGACCCGCCCGTGGCGCGCTCCATCGAACCGGCACCGTCCTCGCGTCGCGGTCGTCGCGGACGCTCCGCACGGGCAGCCGTCGCGGACGCTCCGCACGGGCAGCCGGGTGCTGCGCACGGGTATCGAGGTGCTACTCACGGGTATCCATCGGGCTCCGCCTGCCGCGGTGGTGGAGGCGTCCCCTAGCCTTAGGGTTATGACCAGCCCCGCCGAGCGGTACGCGGCGGCCCGGCGGCGCGCCGCCGAGGTGGCCCGCTTCCCGGCTCTCCATGAGTTCGCCGAAGGGCTCGGGTTCGTGCTCGACGACTTCCAGCGCGAAGCCTGCGAGGCGCTGGAGCGTGGCAGCGGCGTTCTCGTGTGTGCCCCGACCGGCGCCGGCAAGACGGTGGTCGGCGAGTTCGCCGTGCACCTGGCGTTGCGGGGCAGTGCGGGCGCCGTCGACCAGCCGTCCCCGGACGGTCGAGGGTCGGTCCGCAAGTGCTTCTACACCACGCCGATCAAGGCGCTGTCCAACCAGAAGTACCACGACCTGGTGGAGCGCCACGGCGCCGACCAGGTCGGCCTGCTCACCGGCGACAACGCCATCAACGGCGACGCCCCGGTGGTCGTGATGACCACCGAAGTGCTGCGCAACATGCTGTACGCCGGTTCGGCCGTGCTCAAGGGCCTGGCCTACGTGGTGATGGACGAGGTCCATTACCTCGCCGACCGGTTCCGCGGTCCGGTCTGGGAAGAGGTGATCATCCACCTGCCCGAGTCGGTGACCCTGGTGTCGCTGTCGGCCACCGTCTCCAACGCGGAGGAGTTCGCCGACTGGCTGGTCACGGTGCGTGGCCGTACCGAGGCCGTGGTCAGCGAGCACCGACCGGTCCCGCTGTGGCAGCACATGCTCGTCGGCAAGCGGATGTTCGACCTGTTCCACGACCCGGAAGCGGCCGAGAAGCACGAGGTCCACCCGGAGCTGCTGCGCTACACCCGGGAGGTGCTGCGCCGGCTGGGCGAGTTCGACACCCGGGGCGGGCGTGGCGGACGGGGCCGCCGCTGGCTGCCGCCCGCGCGCCCGGACGTGGTCGACCGGCTCGACCGGGAAGGGCTGCTGCCGGCGATCGTGTTCATCTTCAGCCGGGCCGGCTGCGACGCGGCCGTGCAGCAGTGCCTGAACGCGGGGTTGCGGCTGACCGCGCCCGACGAGCGGGCCGAGATCCGCCGGGTCGTCGAGGAGCGCACCGCGCACATCCCCGGCGAGGACCTCCAGGTGCTCGGGTACTGGGAGTGGCTCGACGGCCTGGAGCGGGGCCTGGCCGCCCACCACGCCGGGATGCTGCCGGCGTTCAAGGAGGTCGTCGAGGAGCTGTTCGTGCGTGGCCTGGTCAAGGCCGTCTTCGCCACCGAGACCCTCGCGCTGGGCATCAACATGCCGGCGCGGTGCGTGGTGCTCGAGCGGTTGGTCAAGTTCAACGGCGAGGCGCACGTCGACCTGACCCCGGGGGAGTACACCCAGCTCACCGGTCGGGCCGGGCGGCGCGGCATCGACGTCGAGGGGCACGCGGTCGCGGTGTGGGCGCCCGAGATCGACCCGCGGCACGTCGCCGGCCTGGCGTCCACCCGTACCTACCCGCTCAAGTCCAGCTTCCGACCCTCGTACAACATGGCCGTCAACCTCGTCGGCAGCGTCGGCATGGAGGCCGCCCACGAGCTGCTGGAGTCGTCGTTCGCCCAGTTCCAGGCCGACCGGTCGGTGGTGGGCTTCGCCCGCCAGGTACAGCGAAACACCGACGCGATGCACACCTACCTCGAGGAGATGACCTGCCACCTGGGCAACTTCGAGGAGTACTTCGCGCTGCGGGTGGCGATCGCCGAGCGCGAGCGGCAGCTGGCGCGCCAGGGCAGGGCGCAGAAGCGGGCCGCCGCGGCCGAGTCCGTCGAACGGCTGCGGATCGGCGACGTGATCCGGGTGCCGCACGGGCGCCGGGCCGGCCTCGCGGTCGTCCTCGACAACGGCACGGGCGGTTTCGGCGAGCCGCGGCCACTCGTGCTCACCGAGGACCGGTGGGCGGGTCGGATCTCGTCGGGCGACTTCGGTGAGCCGGTCGAGCCGCTGGCGCGGGTACGCGTACCGAAGCACTTCAACCACCGCTCCCCGCAGGAGCGGCGCGACCTGGCGTCACTGCTGCGGTCGGCGGCCGGTGCCGTCGACGGGCAGCGTCGGTCGCGCCGTCGGCGCGTGGAGACCGGCGACGACCCGGAGCTGGCGCGGCTGCGTGAGCGGATGCGCCGCCACCCCTGCCATGCCTGCCCGGAGCGGGAGGAGCACGCCCGCTGGGCGGAGCGGCGGTGGCGGCTGAGCCGCGAGAACGAGGCGCTGCAGCAGAAGGTCGCCGGCCGTACCGGTTCGCTGATCCGTACCTTCGACCGGGTCTGCGCGCTGCTCACCGACCGCGGCTACCTGGCCGAGGGTGGCGAGGTGACCCCGCAGGGCCGGTTGCTGGCGCGGATCTGGACCGAGGCGGACCTGCTCGTGGCCGAGTGCCTGCGGCACGGCGTGTGGGACAAGCTGGACCCGGCGGAGCTGGCCGGGGCGGTCTCGGTGGTGCTCTACGAGTCCCGCCGGGAGACCGAGGACCGGGCTTCGGTGCCCCGGGGGGCGCTGGCCGAGGCGGTGGACGACACGTTGAAGCTGTGGGCGGGACTGGAGAGCGCGGAGTCGGCCCTCGGGCTGCAGCTGACCCGCGAACCCGACCTCGGCTTCGTGTGGCCGGTCTACCGGTGGGCGCGCGGGGAACCACTGTCCAAGGTGCTCGCCAGCGCGCACGGCATCGAGGGCGACATGCCGGCCGGCGACTTCGTCCGGTGGGCCCGGCAGGTGCTCGACCTGCTCGGCCAGCTCGCCGAGGCGACCGGAGCGTCGGCGGACCTCCGCCAGACGGCCAAGCAGGCGATGGGCGCGATGAAGCACGGCGTCCTGGCGTACAGCACGCTGGCCTGACCGTCGGCCTCCGCATACCCGCGCGGGTGCACGCCGCACATCTCACCGGCGGTGCCTCGCCGGTGCAGGTCGCCCACCCGACCGGCGTGCCTCGCCGGTGCACGCCGCGGCGCGGTACGCGGGGGGCCGCCGCCGCGCCGGGCGTGCGAGGGGTCGCTCCACAGTAGGTTCACCCCGTCCGGGTGATGAAGACGAACCCGTCCCGCTCCTACCGTTCTGGACGTTGCGGGCGAACCGGCGTTATGCCGCCGGTGCCCCGGTGCGGCAGTCCACGGGCGCGGGAAGGGGTAGCTCCCCATGGGTGTGCGCTCTCCGGCGACCGGCGAGCCGGTTCGTCGGCCGGTAGCGGCCAGGCGTCACCCGGCCGTTGTTCCCGGCTGCCCGCTTGCCGGGCGCGTGACCCGCGTGCGCCCGATCCCCGGCGCGCTGTCCCCGGGCGTCCGGGCACGGGGCGCGCCATCCCGGGACGCGTGCTCCGCGGACCGCTGCTTCCCACCGTGGACGGCGTTGCTGCGGCGCCCGGCCGGACCGGGTGGACGCGTGTGGACCGAGATGTCCACCGTGGAGCGTCACCCCCCACCGGTACCGGACCCATGACCACGGGCGGCGCGGAGCCGGCGCGCCCGGTTCCCGACACCGACGAGAGCGTAACCCCGGCACCGGCATATCCGGACGGCGCCGGGGCAGGCCCGTCTCCTGCGGACGTATCCACCCCGAACAGGCAATGAATGGAGTATTGATGGACCAGTCACCCGCGCGGGCTGCCGTGCCGGCAGCAGTACCCGAGACCACCGGCGAAGACGTCCCGCTCGTGGGCGAAGAGGCCGACCTGAACGCGTACTCCACCTTCGACGGAGCACTGCGCGGGTACGACCGGCGGCAGGTCAACAAGTACGTGACCCGTACCCAGCGGCGGATCGAGGAGTTGACCGCGGAGCTGGCCGGCATCCGCCGCAACGAGCAGGTACTGACCGCACGCCTGGAGGACTTGTCGAAGGCGAACGCCATGTGTACCTGCGACCCCAACAAGCCGGAGTCGGCGGTGCTCGGCGCGCGGCTGCGGCAGATCATCGATATAGCCACCACGGAGGCCGACGACGTGCGAACCCGCGCTGAGGCCGAGACCCGGGCGATGCGTGAGGAGGCCGAAAGCGCCCTGGTGTCCGCCCGCCAGCAGGCGGAGCAGGCGTCCTCGGCGCTGGAGGCGATGCTGGCGCACCGGCGGGCCGCCGAGGAGGCGACCTTGGCGGAGCGCCGCGCGGCGGTCGAGGGTTGGTCCCAGCGGCACGTGGCCGAGGCGCGGGACACCGCCCGCCGGGTGATCGAGCGCGCGGCCGCGGTCAGTGGCCAGGTCATCGCGTCGGCGCGGTGGCTGGTCGACGCGCTCGGCGCGCACCGCGACGCCTTGGCCGAGCAGCTCGGCGGCGTGCAGCGGCGGATCGACGAACTGCCCTCGTTGGAGGCCGCAACGGCCGTCAACGGGGAGAACCTGGCGCGCATACCGACCGACGAGCAGCCGGCCGGCGACGGCGCCGGTCGGCAGCCCGGGCCCGCCGCCGGTCGGCAGCCCGGGCCCGCCGCCGGTCGGCCGGCCGCACCGCCGACCGGTCGGCAGCCCGCACCGCCGACCGGCCGGCCGCCCGCGCCCGCGGCTGACCGGCAGCCCGCACCGCCGACCGGCCGGCCACCCGCGCACGCCGCTGACCGATCGGCCGCCCGCTCGGGCGAGCGCTTCCCGGGACACGGGTCCTCCGCCGAGCACCCGGACGAGTCGGGTCAGTCGGTACGGGCCGTGGTCCGGGTACCACCGGAGCAGGCGGCGCCGCCTCAGCGGGCGGAGGGGCCGGCCTGGGGACCCAACGTGATGCCGCCGCGCCCCGGTGCCGGTGGTCCGCCCGCCGGTGCGGCGGGCCCGTCCGGTCCGGGTGCGGGGGCGCCGGCAGCGATGGCCGGTCCGCCCGCCGGTATGGCGGGTCCGCCCGGCCCGGCTGCGGGAGCACCCGGCGCGGTGGCCGGTCCGCCCTCCGGCGTCGTGGGTCCGACGTTGCCGGCGGACATGCCGGTGCCGGGCCGTACCTGGGCGCCGGTCAACCCGCGGATCGGGGGTGCCCACCGCGGGTAGCCGGCGACCGGCCCGGACGGGTTGCTCACGCCGGCGCGGTCAGGGCGTCGACGGCACGGCGGACGGCGCCCGCGAGATTCCACTTCTCGGCGAGGGCGAGTACCCGCTCGCCCTCCACCGCCGCGGGCAGGTGACCGCCGAGCGGCGGCACCGCGACGTCCCGGGCCACCCGTACCACGTCCGGTGCCACCGCGAGGTAGTCCCGGCCGGCAAGCAGCTTGGCGCGCAGGCCGGGGGCGAACCCGGAGGCCGGGTTGTCGAGCGCGGTGAGCACGCCGGCCAGGCTGCCGTACCGGTCGACGAGGCGGGCGGCGGTCTTCTCGCCGACGCCGGCGACGCCCGGCAGCCCGTCGCTCGGATCGCCGCGCAGCGCGGCGAAGTCCGCGTAGCGGGCCGCCGGCACCCCGTACCGGTCGAGGACCGCCGCGTCGTCGTAGACCTCGAGCTTGGCCACGCCGCGGCCGCAGTACAGCACGCGTACCCCGCGGCCGTCGTCGATGAGCTGGAACAGGTCGCGATCGCCGGTGGCCACCTCGACCGGGCCGGGCTCGCGGGTGGCGAGGGTGCCGATCACGTCGTCGGCCTCGTACCCGGCAACGCCGACGGTCGGCACGCCGAGCGCGTCGAGGACGTCGAGAATGATCGGGACCTGACGGGTCAGCCCGTCCGGGACCTCCTCGCCGCCGTCGTCGGTCAGCCGATGGGCCTTGTAACCGGGCAGCAGTGCCACCCGCCACGCCGGTCGCCAGTCCGCGTCGAGGGCGCACACGACCCGCCCGGGCCGCCGGGTGCGTACCAGCGTGGCGAGCATGTCCAGCAGGCCCCGTACGGCGTTGACCGGCGTGCCGTCGGGGGCGGTCACGGCGGACTCGGGGATACCGAAGTAGGCCCGGAAGTACAGGCTGGCCGTGTCGACGAGCAACAGAGGTCGGGTCACGGCGGACAGCCTAGTGACCCGCCGGTCCCCGCGGGGGCCGACGGGCCGGCTCGTGCGCGCGTACCCCTCGCCCTCACCCCGGGCGGATGAGCGCGGTCGCGCGCCCCTGGTCCGCCCCGGGTGACGGCCCGCCGCGGTGATCGGGTGACGCGATCGGGTGACGCCGCCTCACCCGATCGAGCCCCACCATTGCGGGCAACGCCCGGGCCGGGACGCGCCGCCGGGCGACATCAGTCGACGCGGCCGGTGGCCGGAGAGGATGGGAGCGGTCATGGCGGGAGTCGGCCCACTCGAATTCCTGGTCGTGGCGTTTTCGGGCGAGGAGCTGCCGGATCGGGTCGGTTCTGTGCTGCGGGCCGTCGAGGCCGGTGGGGACGTCCGGATCGTCGACGCCCTGGTCGTGATCAAGGACCGGGACGGCCGGGTCCGCGCTGAGGAGCTGGTCGACATTCCGGCGCTGGCCGATCTCGCCGCCGGGTACCCGTTCACCGATCCACGGGCCACCCTGATCGACGCCGCCGACGTCGAGGAGGTCGGCCAGGCCCTCGACGCGGGCGGCGTCGCGCTCGCCCTGTTGGTCGAGCATGCCTGGGCCCGCGCGGCCGGCGCCGCCGCGCGTGACCTGGGCGGTGTGCTGGTCGCCGCCGTGCGGATCCCCGAGGCGTACGCCGACGAGGCGCTCCGCCGCCGCGAGGCGCCCGGCCGCGCCGTCCGCTGACGCGGGCCCCGTCCGTCGCCGTCGAGTACCCGAGGAGGAAGTCCATGTCATCGCACCGTCGGCACGGCGCGCCGCTGCTCCGCGGCGCCCTGAGCATCGGCCTGGCACACCGTAGGGCGGAGGAGGCCGTCGGGACGCTGTCCGGGGGCTGGCTGACCCGTACGCCACCCCGTCCGGTGCCGCCGAGTCCGATCTCGACGCCCCCGTCCACGTCCGGTGCCGGCGACGACGTGGTCGCCCAGCTCAGCCAGCTCGTCGAGCTGGCGGAGCGGGGTGTGCTGACCAGCCAGGAGTTCGCCGCGGCGAAGGCGCGCGTCCTGCGCCACGAGCAGTGGTGGTGACCCGGGGATGGTGACGCGGCGGTCATGGTGGTCGCGCAACCGTGATGATCGAGCGTCCCGGTGGCGCCGCACACGTGCGGGACGCCACCGGGAGTCGAATCGTCGGTAGGTCACCGGGAGCCACAGCGTGGTACATCACCGGGGAGCCGGCGCACCGGTACGCCTCAGACCTGCCGGCCGCCGGTCGTGGCGTCGGCGGCCGGCCAGCTGTCGGGCACCTCCCGAGCCTGCGGCCAGTGGACGGTCAGGGCGAAGATCACCACCACGTCCAGGGCGATCATGAGTAGCGACCAGATCGGGAAGGCCGCGAGCGCGGTCAATTGGACGAGCGCGTGCAGGGCTACCAGGACCACCGCCACCAACCGGGCCAGTTCGTGGCGCAGGAGAAGCCCCAGTCCGACGGCGCCGAGCAGCAGCCCGGAGACCACCGCCAGCACACCCCACGTCGTCACGTTGACCACGACGAGGCGTCCCTCATCGATGTAGCCGACCGTACCCATCGCGAGCGCGGCCGTGCCCTCCACGAGATTGAATACCCCGATCATCGTCAGCAGGACCGCGGCGAAGCTGATCCAGCCCGACCATACGTTCGTACGCTGGGTCATCTCGGTGCCTCTCCTTCCCGGACGGCTCGGCCGGGCTCGCCGGCGGGTGATGGCGCGTCGCGTGCGGCAGGAGCGGGCGGCGTTGTCGGCCGGTGAGCCGCCCGGCGGGTGAGTGTGCTCCCTGTCGCGGCCCGCCTGGCGAGCCCATTCAGCGGCCACCTCCCTGTATTGCCGATGCCAACCATGGACGCCGTCGATCCTGGCGGGGCATCGGGTGAACGCGCGTCACCTGCGACGGGTGGACGCCCCGGGCGGGTGCCTCGGCAGTATCGTGCGTGCGGCGGTGCCGCGTCGCCGCCCGGCCCGGCACGCCGGCGGGCCGTCGCCCCCGGCACCGCCGCGCCCCGACCGCCGTCGCCCCCGGCACCGCCGCGCCCCGACCGCCGTCGCCCGCGGTGCCCCGGCCGCCGGTGTCGTCCGGCGCGAGCGAGGCGGGCTCACCCGACCCGGCCGCATGCTGGAGCGGACCGGCCGCGACCCCGGCCGGTGAGGTCGCCGCGGGCGCTCGGCGTTCACCTTCACGGGGTGAAGACGGATCACCTCGGCCGCCTAAAGAATTCCCGGCGTGTCACACATCAACGGGCGGGGGGACCGCCGGGTGAACGCCAGACACGGCCATCACGATCTCGGGAGGTCCCACGGGGCGGGACAT
The DNA here is from genome assembly GCF_049999945.1 of Planosporangium spinosum. NCBI lineage: Bacteria > Bacillati > Actinomycetota > Actinomycetes > Micromonosporales > Micromonosporaceae > Planosporangium > Planosporangium spinosum. Next base: position 74,994 of record NZ_JBLYUB010000023.1, read on the forward strand.
CGGGGTGAGTGGCTGTCACGCCACCGGACCGGCGCCGGACGGCGGGGGCCGGCATGACGTCGGACAACAGGTCGCAACCGACCGTCGCGGTCATCGACGCGTTCGTTCCGGACAACCTCGAACCGCTGCTGCCGGAACCGGCGATCCCGCAGCCGCCCCCGAACCTGGTCGCCCGGCCGCGCCTGTTCGACCTGCTCGACCAGGCGGTCACCCAGCCGCTGACGCTGGTCTCCGCCCCGGCCGGCTGGGGTAAGAGCACCCTGCTGGCGGCGTGGGTACGCGAGGGACGCGCGCCCGGTCCGGTCGCCTGGTTCACCGCGGAGCCCGATCGGTCGGCGGACTTCTGGGAACGGTTCGCCGCCGCGCTCGCCCGCGCCGAGCCGTTCGCGTACCGGGCCGACGACGGCCGGGACGTCGTGGACGCGGTCGCCGCCGCGCTGGAGGTGCCCGGTCCGGTCGTCGTGGTGGTCGTCGACGACGCGCACGAGGTGACCGACCCCCGGCTCTGGACCGAGGTGGAGGGGCTGCTCAGCCGGGCCGCCGGCCGGTTGCGGCTGGTACTCGCCTGCCGCGCCGACCCCGCGCTCGCGCTGTACCGGTGGCGCATGCGCGGAGCGGTGACCGAGATCCGCAGCACCCAGCTGGCCTTCTCGCTGGCCGAGACCGGCCAACTGCTCGCCGCGCACGACGTACGGCTGGCCGAGCCGGCGCTGGTGGGGCTGCACGCGATGACCGAGGGGTGGGCCGCGGGCCTGCGCCTGGCGGCGCTGGCGATCGCCGACCACCCCGATCCGGACAGCGTGGTACCCGACTTCGCCGTGCACGACCGGGCGTTGGGCGAGTACCTCGTCGGCGAGGTGCTGGGCAAGCTGCCCGACGACGTCCGCGAGGTGCTGCTGGCCACGTCCGTGCTCGACCAGGTCCGCCCCGAGCTGGTACAGGCGTTGACCGGGCGGACCGACGGCGAGCGCATCCTCGCCTCGCTGGAGCAGGCCAACCTGCTGGTGGCGCACGGCAGTGGCAGCCGCGGCTGGTACCGCTGCCACCCGCTGTTCGGGCTGATGCTCTACAACGAGCTGCGCCACCACCGGCCCGAGCAGTTGCCGCAGCTGCACCGGCGGGCGGCCGAGTGGTACTTCGCGCACGACATGCCCGCCGACGCGATCCGGCACGCCCTGGCGGCGGGGGAGTGGGGCCAGGCGGTCGCCGTGGTCGACTCGAGCTGGCACGAACTGGTGCCCGGCGCCCGGCTGCGTACCCTCAAGGAGGTCGTCCCGACCCCGCCGCAGCGGGTGCAGCAGGATCCGCGGCTGGCGCTCGCGTTCGCCGCGGAGCGCCTGGATGCCAGCGACCCGCGGGCCACCGAGACGTTCCTGCACTTCGTCGACCGCTGCCAGCACGCGTCGGACGACGAGGAGACCCGCGACCGGCTGCGGCCCATCGTGGCGGCGTTCCGGGTGGCGGAGGCGCACCTGTCCGGCGATCCCGACCTGGTCCTCGCCACGGCGCCGCTGCTGCTGCGCGAGGACGTACCGGTGTCCGAAGGGGACAGCCACCAGCTGCGCTCCCTGGCCCTCGTGGCGATGGGTGGCGCGCGGCTCAGCCAGGGTGATCTTCAGGCGGCCGAGGCGCCGCTGGAGGAGGCGCTCGTGCACGCCCGGCGCTCGGGGGTGGCGCAGGCGCAGATCGCGTCGTTGCGCCAGCTCGCCGCGCTGAACGCCGCCCGCGGCCGGCTCAACGCCGCGGTACGGTTCGCGAAGGAGGCCGTCAGCCTGGCCGACCAGCACGGCCTGATCCAGGGCAGTGACCTGGTGTGGACGTTGCTGACCCTCGCCGACGTCTGCCACCAGCAGAACCGGGTTCGGCCGGCGGTGTACTACCTCGAGCGGGCGGTCAACAGCGGCGGCCTCGTCGACCCGGGCATGGTCGCCTCGGCGGCCATCGTGCGGGCCCGGCTGCAGGCGGCCGGCGGTGACGTCGCCGGCGCCGCCGGTGACCTGTCGGTGGTGCGCCGCCAGCTCGTCGACTGCCAGATCGCCCCGATGCTGTGGCACTCGCTCACCCTCGCCGAGGCGGACCTGCACGTGCAGGCCGGCGAACCGGCGGCCGCCAAGCGGCTGCTCGGCGTCCCGCCACCCGACCTGCTGTCGGTGTGGTTCACGCTGGTACAGGCCAAGGTCCACCTGGCCGAGCGGCGGCCGTCGCCGGCGGCGTCCGCGGTGGTGGCGCACCTGGAGCCAGGCGGCACGTCGCTGCTGTGGACCATCGAGGCCAACCTCACGTACGCGCGCGCGATGCGGGCGCTGGGCGATCGGACGAAGGCCGGCCGGTCGGTGGAGCAGGCGCTGCGGTTGGCCGACGAGGAGGACATCCGGCGGCCGTTCCTGGAGGGCGGGCACGCGGTCAGAGAACTGCTCACCACGTACGTGCCGGCGGGCAGCAGTTACCGTGGGCTCGCCGACGACCTGGCCGGCGACCTGGCGCAGGGCGCGGCCCGGCAGAACGTGACGGCGAACCGGCTGCCCGAGCCGCTGACCGAGCGGGAGCTGACGGTCCTGCGGTACCTGCAGAGCATGCTGTCGGCAGCGGAGATCGCGTCGATGCTGTGCGTGTCGGTCAACACCGTGAAGACCCACATGAAGAGCATCTACCGCAAGCTCGGGGCCGGCCGGCGGCGCGAGGTCATCCAGCGGGCGCGCGAGCTGAACCTGCTCTAGGTCGGCCGGTGGTACGTCCGGGGTCGACGTCGGCGACCGCCCGGGCCAGGCGTCATCTACGGGTGTGACCATCCCGTCGGCGAGCCACCGTGGGTCGGCGCCGACGGCCGCGCGGTGATGTCCAGGACGCGGCCCGGTTCCGCTTGCCCCGCTGTCCGGGTCCGCGGCGGACTGCCTGTGGTGCGCGCCCGCCAGGTGCTGGTCACCGATCCGAAGGACGACGGTGCCCCGCGCCACCCCGGCGCACGGGGGGAGCGGGGCGCCCTCGTGGGAAAACGCACGGCGTCTGTCAGTTGGTGGCCGGTCTGCCGGCGTCCGGCCACCGGCCGGAGATGGCGCCGATGATGGGCGGGGCGACACCCCGTGCCGGGTTGCGCGGACCCGGTACGGCCGCACCTGTGGTGCTCCGCGCCACCGCACCGATCATCGTGGCGGTCACCGGCGCGGTGTCCGGCGCACCGGCTGCCGGCGCGGTGTCCGGCGCACCGGCCGTCCGCGCCGTGCTCGGGTCGCTCGCCGGGGTCGCCGTCGGTGCCTTCGTACCAGCGGGCAGTGCCCGGGTACCCGCCGCGACCGCGGTGCCCGCCGCGACCGCGTCGGCCGGCTTGCCCACGATGACCGACGCGGCCATCGCCACCTGGTGCCGTGGCCGGTACCCCACGCGTTCGTCGCCGTGGTGGCCGCGCCGGAGGAGCATCGTGCCCGTGTCCCGGCCGGCGGTGATGCCCGGTGCGTTGCCGCCGCGGCCGACGCCGGTCCGCTTGGCCCCGGCCGGCACCGCGGTGGCCGCGGTGGCCCCGGTGGCTCCGCGGCCGGTGTCGGCCGGTGCGACGGGCGTGCCGCCCCGGGCGACGCTGGCCGCGGAGCCGGCCGGCGTCGCGGTCAGCGCGAAGATGATGACGACGTCGAACGAGATCATGAGCAACGCCCATGCCGGGTACGCGGCCAGCACGCCGAGCTGGGTGAGCGCGTGCACTCCGACGACGGACAGCGCGGCGAGGCGCACCCGGACCGTGACCAGCGACAGCCAGATCGCGAGCGCCAGCAGCAACGCCCCGAGGGCCGTCGTGACCTGTGCCCAGCCGGTCGCGCCCAGCAGCAGCACCCGGTGCCGGTCGAGGCTGACCCCGTCCGCGTTGTAGATCGCGATAAGACCTTCCACCACGTTGAACGCCCCGACGAGGGCGAGCATCGCGGCGCTGAACCTCCTCCACTCCGCCCACCCGCTGTAACTCATGGGCATGGCACTCCTTCCCGCGCCCGGCGACCGGGACGCGGTTTTGGGGCAACCGCGAACGCGCCGGCCCGGCGTCAACCGGACCGGCGCGTTCGTACCCCCCGGACAGTAAGGTCAAGCGGTGTGCCGGCCGCGCGGCGATCGCGGCCGGCACACCATCGGAGGCCCGTTCAGCGGCGTGGACCCTGCGGCGAGTGCGACAACACCGGCCGCCATCGGCAAGGGTCGGTGCTGTGCGGATACCGGAGCAGGGTGGCCCGCGTGCTCGCGCCCACCGCGAACCGATGTCCGGGTCTCCACTGCCGCCATGAACGCCTCCACCCCCGGCACTCCGTCGTGCCTTGTCCATATAGAACGCCGGGACCGGGTGAGTGACCATCACCCTGCGAGGGTGAAATTTGCGCCCACCCCGCCCGCGTCCGGGCCTACCCCACCCGCATCGGTTGGACCGCGAGCATGCACGCGTCGTCGGTGGGGTTGCGTCGGTGCAGCCGGTCCAGGATGGAGGTCAGCCGGTCCGCGCGCGGTGCCCGTACGCCCTCGGCGACCTCGCGGGCCAGGTCCCGGACGCCTTCGTCGATGCCGTGGCCGCGCTGCTCGATCAGCCCGTCGGTGTACATCAGCACCACGTCGTCCGGGCCCAGCCGGACCGAGGCGTGCTCGTAGACCGCCTCCGGGTACACGCCCAGCAGGATGCCCGCCGGCTCGTACCGGGTGTCCACCCGGTCGGGCCCGGCCACCATGATCGGTGGATGGCCGGCCCGGGCCCACCGCAGCTCGCCGGTGCGTGGCCGGTACCGGGCGACCACCGCGGTCGCGGTCGCGTAGCCACCCTGCCGGCACAGCAGCGTGTTGAGGGCCGCGAGCACCTCACCCGGTTCGTGGCCGGCGACGGCGTACGCGGCGGCGGCGTGGCGCAGCGCGATCATCGGTGGCGCCGCGGCCAGACCGTGCCCGACGACGTCGCCGACGGCGAACACGACGTCGCCGTCGGCCAGCGGAAGGGCCAGGTACCAGTCGCCGCCGACGTCGGTGCCGACGTCGGTGCCGTCGTCCGCGGCGAGGTAGCGCACCGCGACCCGCGTGCCGTTCACGTCCGTGACGGTCGTCGGTACCGGCAGGATCACCTGCTGGAGCTGGTCGTTGAGCTCGCGCTGCTGGGCGAGCGCGCGTTGCTGGGCGACGACCGTACGGTGGCTGACGAGCAGCCGGTCGCGGACCCGATTGAGCTCGGTGAGGTCGTTGACGACCGCGTACAGGGTCCGCTGTCCGGGCTGTAGCTCGAAGGTGGCCCGCACCGGTCTGGCCCGGTCCGCGGCCCGCATCAGGTACTCGACGTCGACGGGTGTGCCGTTGTCGAGGAGCCGGTCGACGGCCGCCGTCAGCCGGCCCCGGTCGTCGGGCGCGGCGAGGTCGAGGAAGACCGGCAGCGCGAGCGCTCCGTCGGCGCGGCGCCGACCGGTCAGCCGGTACAGCCGCTCGGACCACTCGACCCGGTCGGTCCCCAGGTACCAGGCTCCCCAGCCCAGGCCCTGGCCGGCCGCGCCGGTTCCGGGGTCGATCGCCACGGCGCCGCGCGCACCAGCGCGGATGTCCTCCATCGCACCTCCCGTGCTGCGTCCGCTGACACACCATGGTTGGCGCGGTGTGGTGAGGCCGGCTCCCCCGAACCGGGTGATGTTCGGTCGCGGGCGCCCTCGCGCGGCACGACCACCCGGACGGGGTGCCGTGCGAGGGCCCGTTCGGGGCAGGGAAGTACCCGTTCGGCCGGTGAAATACGGCCGAACAGCCGGTCAGATCAGGCCCACCTCCTGTGCCCGGCGGATCGCGTCCCGGCGGCGGCCGACGCCCAGCTTGCGGTAGACGTTCTTGACGTGGGTCTTCACCGTATTGGCCGACACACACAGCAGGGACGCGATCTCGGTGGTGGACATCATGCTGCGCAGGTGGCGCAGGACGATGAGCTCCCGTTCGGTCAGTGGTTCGATGCCGGCCGGCCGCGCCGCCGCGGTGGCCGGCCGGTCGACGGCCACCGCGCCGGTGACGTCGGTGACGACGTTGGCGTAGCCGGTACCGGCGGTCAGGTGCGTCACCAGCAGGTCGCGTGCCAGCGGGGCGTTGACCAGGAACGGCTCGCGCAGGCCCGCGGCGTTGGCCAGGTGCAGCGCGCGCTCGACGACGCGGCCGGCGGCCAGCCGGTTGCCGAGGGCGCGCAGGGCCACGGCGTGCAGCAGACACGCCTCCGCCGTGTACCGCGAGGTACCGGTGCCGGTGGCGTACGGGCCGACCGCCGCGGCGGCGGCCGACGCCTCGCCGGCCACCAGGTGCAGCCGGGCGCAGACGACCGCGGCCCACTCGGGGAGGGTGCCTTCCCTCGCGGCCGTGGCCGCCAGCCGGCCGGCGGTACGCGCATCCCCGAGCGCCAGGCGCAGCTCCGCCTCGACCAGGACAAGGGCGATGCCGCACGCGGGAGGCAGGCCGTCGACGCCGACGTCGACCGCGGCGGTCGCGAGGACCTCCAGTCCGCGCGCCGGTTCGCCGCGTAACAGGTGCAGTCGGGCCTGGGCGATCGCCGCGTTCGTCCAGACGGCCGGCTCGGGCTGTGCCATGCCGGCGGTGGCCTGATCGATGTGGTACGCGGCTTCGTCGAGACGGCCGCGGGCCAGACAGACGCTGCCGAGGATGATCCGGGCCCAGCCGACCTCGGCGACCTGGGTGGAGCCGGCGCGCGACACCGCGCCGAGGACGAGCTGGCAGGCGTGTACCGCCGAGCCGAGACGCCCCCTGGCCAGGTCGACGAGCGCCTGCTGGCGTAGGGCCGCGACGTACCCGCGGCCGGACCCGCTGCGGCGCGCCAGCGGCAGCGCCTCGCGGGCCGCCACCTCGGCCGCCTCCAGGTGGCCGAGGGCGAACTCGGCGTCCCCGGTCGCGGTCAGCGCCATGGCGCTGACCTCGTCGAGGACCCCCGCCGGCGCGCCTCGGACGCTCGCCAGCAGCCGGGCGGCGGCGGTCAGCGTGCGGTCGGCGTCCCAGGAGGTCCGCGCCTCGGCCAGCTGGGTGGCGTGGAGGATCGGGATCGTCGCCTCGTCCAGGTGTGGGCTGGACTCCGCCCGGCGCAGGAACGCGCGCATCCCGTCGAGGTCGCCGGCGTCGTGGTGGGCGACGGCGAACGCCAGCGCGAGCCGGGCGTCACCGGCGACCGCGTCGGGCGGCGCCGGCAGGGAGGTGAGCGGGCTGCCCCCGCCGTAGCCGGTCAGCAGTTCGCGCCAGTTCTGTACCAGTACCAGGATCGCTGCGTCCCAGTCACCGGCGGCGAGGCAGTGGCGCAGCGCCTCGGCCGGCAGGCCATTGCGCGCGTACCACCGGGCGGCCGCCGTGTGCAGCGCCGGTATCCGCTCCGGCGCCGACCGGCCCAGCTCGGCGTGCAGCGCCCGGCGCAGCAGTCGCCGGTACCGGTACCAGCCCTGCGCCCCGCCGCGGTAGACGACGAACGCGTTGGCCTGCTCCAGCTCGCCGAGCACCCGGGCGCCGTCGTGCCGGCCGGTCAGCGCCTCGACCAGGCCGGGGCAGACGTACTCGAGCACCGACGTGTAGAGCAGCGTCTCCCGCAGGTCGTCGGTGAGCCGGTGCAGGACCTCGCGGTCGAGGTAGTCGAGGAAGGCCCGGTCGCCCACGCCCAGATCCTCGACGACGCGGTCGGGCTCACCGTGCCACGACATCGCCCGCGCGGCGAGGGTCAGGCCGGCGGCCCAGCCCTCGGTGACGCCGAGCAGCGTGCGCACGGTCGCCCGCGGTACGTCGAGCTCGTGCCGGCGCAGCAGCGCGCACGCCTCGTCCGGGGTGAACGACAGCTGCTCGGTGCGGACCTCGGCGAGCTGTCCGGTGAGCCGCCACCGGTACAGCGGCAGGCGCGGCTCGCAGCGGGAGAGCATGACCACCCGCAGGGCCGGTCCGCCCTGGTGCAGCAGCCGCTCGACGTTGGCGAGCACGGCCCGGTCACTGACCAGGTGGATGTCGTCGAGGACGAGGACCGTCGGGGCCACGGGGGCCGGCCGGTCCGGCATGGTGCCGTCGGCCTCGACGGGGAGGCCGGCCCGGTTCAGCGCCTCCACGACGTGCTGCCAGGCCCGGGGCCCGGCGGCGGTCTCGAAGCCGACCCAGGCGACCGGCCCGCCGGCACGGTCGGCGCGGATCCAGGAGCTGAGCAGGACGGTCTTGCCCCAGCCGGCCGGCGCCACCACCAGGGTGACCGGGTGGCGCAGCGCGAGATCCAGCCGGTCGAGCAGGCGGGTACGGCGGACGTGGGTGGCCGGTAACGCCGGTACCAGGTACCGCGCGTCGGCCGGTGTCCACGACGCGGCGCCCGCGGGGGGCGGCCCGGTGATCGGGGATGCCGCCGGGTCGGCGGCGGGCGCGGTCGGCCCGGCCGGTGCGGGGGACATGGCCGGCTCGCCGTTGGTGGGCTTGGCCGGTCTTCGCCGGCCGCCCGGAGCGAGGACGTCACGAGGCGCCCGGCCGGCCCGGGGCGCGTTGAGCCGTCGTTGTGCGGGCAGTTCCGAGACGGCGGACAGGACGTGATTTGTGGAACGGCGGCCGTCCGGTCCCGTTTCCACGTGTGTCGCGGATATCGGCCCCCACCTCCCCCCAATGGGACTGGTCACCACATACCCATGGTCAAGATACGGGTACGGAGTGCTCTCGGCCCGCGTTTCTTGCCCGGCCGCGCGGGCTTAAACGTCCGTCGCTACGGGTGAATGCCGGCGGCACGCCGTTAAGGTCTGCTAACTGTTTCGCCGGGCCGGTGGGTGATCCGGATTCCGGTATCGACGGTTGACTACTGGCGGTATTTGAAGCGGTTCAATTGCGCGCAGTGAGTTAGGCAAATGGGAATCTTTATCCCAAAAGACGGCTGGGTCGATCGCGGAGGGTGAGGCGCCGGTGTCGCCGATCCGCGCCGGCTGAACTGCCGCGGAGGCCGACCGCCGGCCCCGCCGAGGCGCGCGCCGGTAACCAGGGGGGTGGTCGACCGCCTCGCGGTAACACTCAGGCGACTGTTCGTAATCACTTAGCGCGGCCCTGCCGATGGTGACGGATTACTTGAATCGTCCGAAATGAGCCACCAGACTTGCCGGATATATCGGAAAGTCGCGGCGAGGATGCCGGCGGAAAACCGCGACACGCCAGCGAGGGTACCCTCGCTCCTCACGGCTTTCTCAAATGGCGAAAGACGGTCGCCCCGTCCCCGCACGTTTTGTCGGCGTCCATCGCGCCGGTAGCTGTGCGCCCGGTATTCGGCGCGATCACGCCCGTGCCGACCGCGGCGTCGACGCCGGTGCCGCGATCCGGCCGGCCCACGGTGGCCTCCGCGCAAAACCAAACGACCGTTAAGCTGACGGTGTGGTCAACGAGGACCACGGACGAACCTCACCCCACGGATCTGGTGACCACGTGAACGTGCACTCCCACGTCGAGCGCATCCTGCCCAGCGACGAGGCGTACGCGCTGCTCGACCTCACCCGTGAGCTGGCAGACCGCGAACTCGCCCCCCGCGTCGACGACTTCGAGGCGCGCGGCGAGTTCCCGCGCGACCTGATGCGCACGCTCGGCCGCGCCGGCCTGCTCGGCCTGCCGTACCCCGAGGAGTACGGCGGCGGCGCCCAGCCGTACGAGGTGTACCTGCAGGTGATCGAGGAACTGGCCCGGCGGTGGCTGGCCGTGGCCGAAGGCGTGTCGGTGCACACCCTGGCCTGCTACCCGGTGGCCGCCTTCGGTTCGGACGCCCAGCGCAAACGCTTCCTGCCCGAGATGCTCGGCGGCGAACTGCTCGGGGCGTACTGCCTGTCCGAGCCCGCCGGCGGCTCGGACGCGGCGGCGATGACGACGAAGGCGGTCCGCCGGGGCGACCGGTACGTGGTGACCGGTACCAAGGCGTGGATCACCCACGCCGGGCACGCCGATTTCTACAACGTTTTCGGCCGCACCGGCGGCCCCGGCGCGGCCGGGGTGTCGTGCCTGCTGGCCGACGCGGCCACGCCCGGCGTCCTGCCGCAGGCGCGCGAGCGCACGATGGGCCTGCGCTCCTCGCCGGTGGCGCAGGTCGTGTTCGACGGGGCGGAGGTGCCGGCCGACCGCCTCCTCGGCGAGGAGAACGGCGGCTTCCGCATCGCGATGAGTGCCCTCGACGGCGGGCGCCTGGGCATCGGCGCGTGCGCGGTCGGGCTGGCGCAGGCGGCGCTGGACTACGCGGTCGCGTACGCGCGGGAGCGCGAACAGTTCGGCCGGCCGATCGCGCAGTTCCAGGGGGTCGGCTTCCTGCTGGCCGACATGGCCACCCAGGTGTCGGCGGCCCGGGCGCTGGTGCTCGCCGCCGCCCGGCTGCGCGACGCCGGTCGCCCGTACGGCGCCGAGGCGGCCAAGGCCAAGCTGTTCGCCACCGACACGGCGATGCGGGTGACCACCGACGCCGTGCAGGTGCTCGGCGGGTACGGCTACGTCGCCGACCATCCGGTCGAGCGGTACATGCGGGAGGCGAAGGTGCTCCAGATCGTGGAGGGCACCAACCAGATCCAGCGACTGGTCATCTCCCGCGCGCTGACGAAAGACTGACCGCACCCGGACCGCCGGGCGGACCCGGGGACGTGAGTGAAGCCACCGCCGGAGGGCGTGAGTGAAATACGGGACTCCGCCCTCCGGCCCGGCCGGCAGTGTAGTTTTCCGGGCGTGGAAGAGACCGATCGGGCCATTCTCGCCGCGCTCGCCGCAGACGGCCGGCAGTCCTACACCGACCTCGCCGACAAGGTCGGCCTGTCGGTGTCCGCGGTGCACCAGCGGGTACGCCGGCTCGAACAGCGCGGCGTGATCCGGGGCTACGCCGCCCGGCTGGACCACGAGGCGCTCGGTCTGCCGCTCACGGCGTTCGTGGCGATCCGGCCCATCGACCCGTCGCAGCCCGACGACGCGCCGGACCGGCTCGCCGACCTGCCCGAGATCGAGGCGTGCTACTCGGTGGCCGGCGACGACTTCTACCTGTTGCTGGTGCGCTGCGCGAGCCCGGCCGACCTGGAGCGGCTGCTGCAGGACATCCGTAAGGCCGCGAACGTCGCCACCCGCACCACGGTCGTGCTGTCCACGCCGTACGAGGGCCGCCCGCCGCAGATCAGGTGACCGGGCGGGTCAGTCGACCGGGTTGTTCCAGCGGGTGATCACCCGCTGTTCCCGTTCGAAGCCGAGCACCGACAGGGTCCCGGTGTCCAGCCGCAGCAGCCCGCCGGCCGACGGGGGCAGGCCGATCCAGCGGGCACCCAGTACCCGCAGCGCGTGCCCGTGCGCCACCACGGCCACGTCACCGTCGACCAGCAGCGGCCGGATCCGGTCGATCGCCCGGTCGAGGCGCTCGCCGACCTGCTGCGGAGACTCGCCACCGGGGCTGCCGTCGGTCCACAGCGTCCAACCCGGCCGGGACTGGCGGATCTCGTGCGTGGTCACCCCCTCGTACTCGCCGTAGTCCCACTCGGCCAGATCCTCGTCGACGGCGGTGACCGTGAGGCCGGCGAGCTCCGCGGTGCGCAGCGCGCGCTGTCGGGGGCTGGCGAGCACGGCCACGAACCGGCGACCGGCCAGCATCCGGGCCAGCGCCTTCGCCTGCCGCTCACCCTCGGAGGTCAGCGGCAGGTCGGTGTACGAGGTGTGCCGGTGCGACCGGCTCCACTCGGTCTGCCCGTGGCGGACCAGAACGATCTCTCCCATCGGCCCATCATCCCTGGCCGGACCTGCCGCGCCCGATCGTGGGTCGGCGCCGTGGGTCGGCGCGGCGTACGGTTTCCCGATGGCTGATCCGATCTTCGCGCTCGCCGACGGGTACGTCACCGCGTCCGCGGCGCTGGACCCGGTGGCGGCGACCTACCAGGGCATCGCCGGCCACGACCACGCCGGTACCGACTACGGCCCGGATGGTGCCGCCGCGCGCGCCGACCTCATCCGGGACACCCTGCGCCGGCTCGCGGCGACTCCGGGTGGCGACCGGCTCGCCGCCAGTCACCTGCGCGAGCGCCTCGAGGCGCGGCTGGCCTGGTACGACAGCGACGAGTGGATGCGTGACCTGGCCGCCGCGTTCGGCCGGGTACAGGCCGTCCGGGAGAGCGTCGACCTGGTGCGTCGCGACGGCCCGGACGGCTGGCAGCCGGTGGTCGCCCGGCTGGCCGCGGTCCCGGCGATGCTGGCGAGCTGGCGCGAGAGCCTGTCGCTCGGGCTGTCCCGCGGCCTGCCCGCGGCCCGCCGGCAGGCCGTCGAGACCGCGGATGCGGCCGCCGCCTACGCCGCCGGTACCCATGACGCCCTCGTCGCCGCGTACGGTACCGGGCCGCTGCGGGACGACCTGGCCGCCGCCGCGGCGGCCGCGCACGCCGCCTACCGCCAGACCGCGACGTACCTGCGCGGCGGCTACGTGCCGGCGGCGGCCGACGGTGACGGCGTCGGGCCCGACCGGCACCGCGTCTTCAGCCGGCTCTCGCTGGGCGCCGACATCGACGCCCGGGAGGCGTACGAGTGGGGCTGGGCGGAGCTGCACCGGATTGAGGACGAGCTGGCCGCGGAGGCCGGCGGGCGCCCGCTCGACGAGGTCGAGGCGGCGCTGGACGCCACCGAGTACGTGGACGGCCCGGATGCGTACCGGGCCTGGCTGCAGGACGAGCACGACGCCGCGATCGCGCGCGCCGACGGCGTCCACTTCGACATCCACCCGGATCTGCGCCGGGTCGAGGTCGTCCTGGCACCCGCGTCGAACGTGGTGTCCGTGTACTACACCGGGCCGAGCGAGGACCTGGTCCGCCCCGGGCGCACCTGGTGGTCGGTCGGCGGTCGCGAGCGGTTCAGCGTGTGGCAGGAACTGACCACCGCCTTCCACGAGGGCGTACCCGGCCACCACCTCCAGATCGGCCAGAGCCGCGTGGCCGGCGACCGGCTGTCGCGCTTCAGCCGGTTCAACGGGGTCAGCGGCCACAGCGAAGGCTGGGCCCTGTACGCGGAGCGCCTCGCCGACGAGCTCGGCTGGTACGACCGGCCGGGCACCCGGCTGGGCATGCTCAAGGACTCGGCGCTGCGGGCCGCGCGGGTCGTGATCGACATCGGACTGCACCTGGACCTGCCGCTGCCCGCCGCGGAGGCGCGCCGGCACGGCCCGCGTTGGACGTTCGAGGTGGCCGAGGCGGTGCTGCGCGAGCGCGGACGGTGCGCCGAGCACCGGGTCCGCAGCGAGATCATCCGCTACTGCGGCTGGCCGGCCCAGGCGACGGCGTACAAGCTGGGCGAGCGGGTCTGGCTCGCCGCGCGCGACGAGGCGCGGGCGCGGCAGGGCGCCGGCTTCGACCTCAAGCGCTGGCACACGGAGGCGATCGGGCTCGGGCCGCTCGGTCTGGACACGTTCGCCGACGCGCTGCGGGAGCGCGGATGACCGTCCTGGAGACCGCGCGCCTGGTGCTGCGCCGCTGGCGCCCCGACGACGCGCCGGCGATGGCGGAGATCAACGGCGATCCCGAGGTGATGCGGTGGATCGGCGACGGCTCGACCAGTGACCTCGCGCGCACCGAGGCCGGGATCGCCGCCTGCGAGCGGCACTGGGACGAGCACGGCTTCGGGCTGTTCGCCGTCGAGGTCCGCGACACCGGCGAGCTGGCCGGCTTCACCGGCCTGGCGACCCCCGACTTCCTGCCGGAGATCATGCCGGCGGTGGAGATCGGCTGGCGGCTGGGCCGGCGGTACTGGGGGCACGGCTACGCCACCGAGGCGGCCGGGGCGGCGCTGCGGTTCGCGTTCGCCGGCCGGGGACTGGACCGGATCGTCAGCGTCCACCAGGTCGGCAACACCGCGTCGGAGCGGGTGATGCACAAGCTCGGTATGCGGCTGGACCGGGAGGCGGTCCAGCCGTCGTGCGGCCGGCCGGTCCGGGTGTACGCGATCAGCCGCGCCGGGTGGGCGGCCGAGCAGGAGCGGGGGCCGGTGCCGCACTGACCGGCCGGGCACCGGACCGCGGGTCGGACGGCGTCCTGGCGCGGGTCCGCCGTCTCGCCGCGCGACCTCGCTCAGCGCGGGGGAGCGGCGGTCACGGCGTCGAAGTGGGCCACCACGCCGCGGGCGCCGTCGACGGCGCCCGCGGCCTCGTCGGTGGTCGGCACCGCCACCTCGGCCACGTGCCGCAGGTGCCGGTCGACCGCGTCGGCCAGCCGGCGCCAGCGCGCCGGCTGCGGCTCGTCGGTGTCGAGCGCGTCACGCAGGGCCTGGAGCCGGTCCAGGCCGACGCCCCGCAGGTGGCTGGCGTGCGTGAGGACGAGGCCGATGACGTGGGTCAGGTCGTCGTGATGGCCGCCGAGCCAGCGCCGGGTGCGGTAGACGCGGCCCAGATCGGGCCAGCGCTTGCGGGCGGCCTGGCGGGTGCTGCCGCTGGTGGTGCCCAGGTCGGCCAGGCTGGCGCCGAGCCACACGGCGTCGGCCGCCTCGTCGGCGGCGAACGCGGTGGCGACCTCGTCGACCAGCGCGCCGGCGAGCTGCGCGGCGCGTACCCGGCGCAGCCGGTCGCGGCGCAACCGGTACTCCTCGTCGGTGTCGCCGGGCCGGGCGACCGGCTCGGACCGCCTGAGGTCCGGGTCCGCGGCGAGCCGCTGGGTCATGCGTTCGAGCAGGTCACGGGCGAGTTTGCGGAGTTCGGCGTGGTCGGCGGCGGGCGCGGTTTCGTGCGGTCGTTCCATCGTGGCCTCCTTCGACAACCAGAGGTTCACACCATACCTGGCGTGTGAACCCCTGGTTCACACCCGCGGCGGGTAGAGTCGGCGGCCATGAGCGGGGGAGTACTGGTGCTGTGGGACGTCGACCACACGCTGGTCGACGCGGCAGGGGTCGGCGTGCGGGCCTTCCGGATCGCCTTCCGGCAGGTGTTCGGCCGCGACGACGCCGCGCGGCTGCCGCCGATGTCGGGGCGCACCGATCGGGCGATCGTGGTCGATCTGCTCCGGGCCAACGGCATCGCCGACCCCGACCGGCACCTGGAGGACTTCCGCGCCGCGGCCGAGCGGGCCCTCGCCGACCTGGACGGCGCGCTGCGCGCCGAGGGGCGGGCGCTGCCGGGAGCGGCCGACGCGCTGCGCGCGCTGAGCCGGGAGACGGCGGTGCAGACGCTGCTCACCGGCAACATCCGGGCCTTCGCCGAGGCCAAGATGCGCGCGTTCGCCCTGGCCGAGCACCTCGACCTCGACATCGGCGCGTACGGCTGGGCGCACGCGGTGCGCGCCCGGCTGGTCGACATGGCGCGCGCCGCCGCCGGCGCCCGGCACGGGCGGGAGTTCACCGGCCGGTCGACGGTCCTGGTGGGGGACACCCCGCGCGACGTGGAGGCGGCGCTCGACAGCGGGGCGGCGGTGGTCGGTGTCGCCACCGGCGGGTACGGCGTGGCGGAACTGCGGGCCGCCGGTGCCCACGTGGTGCTCGGCGACCTCACCGACACGCCCGCGGTCCTGGCCGCGATCACCTCCGCCGCCCGCCCCGACTGACGCACCCGCACCGCCTGCGCGGAAACCTCCGCCGCCGGGCCCGCGGGCGGACACACCCGCTCCATCCGGCGGCCCGGGCAAGACACCTAGCATCCTAGGACGCCTTGGCGGTGGTGCCGCCCGTCACCATTGCGGCGCACACCCCGCTGGCCGGGCGGGGGAGCCGTCGCAGCCCAGCCACCGGGGTGTGCGCCGCCCGGCCACGGACGGGCGGCGCCACGTCAGGCGGCGTGTCCGGCCCTCGCGCCGAGGGTGTGGCGGTTGCGGTACAGGTCGCGCAGCAGTAGCACCTCGGCGCCGTGGTGGAGCACCTCACGGTTGATGTGCAGCACGAGCGCGGCCAACGGGTGGTCGGCGAACGCACCCTCGGCCGGACCGCACGGCCGGGCCAGGCCGTCCGCGCCGAGGCCGCGCACGCCGTCGCGCCACACCGCGTACGCCACGTCGAGCTGCCGCAGCGCGCCGGCAGCCGTGCCGGAATACGCGAACGTCCGGTGGTCCACGGCCGGCGCACCGAAGTGGGAGGCGGCCCGCTCACCGAGGACCCGGGTGATGATGTGCCCGAGCCGCCAGGCGATCGTAGTGACCGGCACCGGCCGCGGCTCCGGCACCATGAAGTCGACGGTGAAGTCCCCGCCGGCGGCGATCGGTGCGGTGGCGGTGCCCCGCGGACGTACGTTCCAGCAGCCGGCCACCGGCTCCCAGCGGTACTCGTCGTCGGTGAGGCCGTCGAGCCGTGGGCGCAGGTGGTGCTGCCAGTGCCAGTCCAGCTGGTCGATCAGGTGGCCGTTCCAGTCGATGTCCATGCCGACGACGGTAGGGGAGATCGAGGACAGTACCGGTCCTCAATGGGGGACAGACTCCGGTTCGTGCCGGCCATCCCCGCCGCGGACACCTCGGCCCGGCTGCTGTCGCCGCTGCGGTCACGGCCCGACTGGACCGGCACGGACCTGGCCGAACGCCTCGCGGTCACGCTCCGCACCGTGCCGGGACACCGACCGGCTGCGCCGACTCGGCTATCCGGTGCGGTCGGCCGCGACCGGTACATGACTCCGTCACCGGAGCGCGTTATGTACAGCTGTACATTTCAGGTGTATGGTTGCGCCCATGCCGACGGAGATCGAATCGGGGGCCCGGCGGGTCCGGCGGTTCGACCCGCGGCGACGGGAGCGCATCCTCGACGCCGCGATCGAGGTCATCGCCGAGCGCGGCGTGGCGGGCACGACGCACCGGCTGATCGCTCACGCGGCGAACGTGCCACTGGGGTCGTTGACCTATCACTTCACCGGCCTCGACGAGCTGCGCGCGCAGGCGTTCACCCGGCTGGCCGAGCGGCTGTCGCGGGCGTACGTGGCGCACTTCGACGGCGTCCGCACGCTGGACGAGCTGGTCGAGGCGGTCACCGACCTGGTGCACGGCAACGTCGGCGCCGATGCGGCGGAATGGACGGTCAGCTACGAGCTCTACCTGGCCGCGCTGCGCGACCCGGCGCTGCGGTCAGTGACCGGGGAGTGGATGCGCACCAGCCGCACGGTGCTGGAGCGGTTCGTCGACCCGGACACCGCCCGCGGCCTCGACGCCCTGATCGAGGGCCTCGCGATGCACCGCATGCTGTCGACCGCACCGTTCCCGCGCGCGGTCACGCGGGCCGCGGTCGCCCGCGCCGTTCAACCGCTGCCCGGCGCCACCGCCGCGCCCACCCCTGAGCCCGAAGGACGCCCATGACCCCGACCACCGCCGCACCGATCGCTCCGGCCGCGGTCCGCGCCGCCACCGCGGCCACCTACGCCGCGTTCATCGGGTCAGGTTTCGCGTTCGCCAGCTGGGCCGCGCGCATCCCACAGGTGCGCGACCGTCTGCACCTCGACCCGGCGACCCTCGGACTGGTGCTGCTGGCGATCGCCGCCGGCTCTCTCCTCGCGTTGCCGCTGTCCGGGCCGGTCGTCACGCGGTTCGGCTCCGCGCGGACGGTCAGGGCGATGGCGATCCTGCTCGGTGTCGGCCTGACCATCGCCGCGTTCGGCTCCCTCGTCGGCGTGGCGCCGGTGGTCGTCGGACTGTTCCTGCTCGGCTTCGCCAACGGCGCGTGGGACGTGGCGATGAACGTGCAAGGGACGGTTGTGGAGCGGTACCTCGGCCGGTCGATCATGTCCCGCTTCCATGCCGGGTTCAGCCTCGGCACCGTCGCCGGCGCACTGCTCGGCGCGGCCATGGTCGCGCTGCACGTATCGGTCGCCGCGCACCTGGCCGCCGTTGCGCTCGTCGTCGCGGTCGGAGTGCCGTGGTACGCGCGACGCTTCGTCTCCGACCACGACGAGACCGAGCCGGTCACCGCCGGCGAACCGTCCCGCTCCGGCGCGCTCGCCGCCTGGCGCGAGCCGCGCACCCTGCTCGTCGGGGTGTTCGTGCTCGCCTTCGCGTTCGCCGAGGGCACCGGCAACGACTGGATCAGCGTCGCCGCCATCGACGGCCACCACGTGGCGGACGCGCTCGGTACGCTCGCCTTCGCCGGCTTCCTCATCGCCATGACCCTCGGCCGCTGGTTCGCCCCCGGGCTGCTGGACCGCTACGGTCGGGTCCCGGTGGTGCGGACCCTCGCCGTCGTCGCCCTCGCCGGCGTCGTCCTGTTCGTCTTCGGTCCGTCGCCGGTCTACGCGTTCGCCGGCGCCCTGCTCTGGGGCCTCGGCGTCTCGCTCGGCTTCCCGGTCGGCATGAGCGCCGGCGGCGACGATCCGCGACGGGCGGCCGCCCGGGTCAGCGTCATCGCCTCGATCGGCTACTGCGCCTTCCTCGCCGGCCCGCCCACCATCGGCTTCCTGGGCGACCACATCACCGTGCTGCGCGCCCTGACCGTCGTTGCCGTGCTGCTCGGCCTGGCCGCCCTGGTCGCCGCCAGCGTCCGCCCGCTCCGTACCGAACCGGCCGCACCCGGAACCGTGCGTGACGACCGCGGGACGCTCTCGCCGACCGGGTGAGCGCTCCGTCGGCGAGCCGAGCACGTCGACGGACACCGACCGGCTCGTCGGTGTTGCCCTGCGCCGGCAAGGCTAGGGGTTGACCAGCGGAAACACCTCTTAACCTAGCGTCCTAGGATGCCCGAAGCGGATGTGGCTACCGCCACATCGCAGCTCAACGCCGCTACGCGGCGTGTTCTCGGCTTTGGTCCTCCCGCGTGCGCGGGTACGACGCGGGACACGACGACGGCGTGGACCCACGGTGGGTCCACGCCGTCGTCGGCTGCCGGCTGAGTCCGTCAGGCGGGTACCGCCACCGCCTGCTTCTCCTGTTCCTGCTTGCGCCACCACTTCTGGCCGGATTCGGGGAGGGTGTCGATCGGGTCGTAGTACGGGTAGGTGCGGGCGAGCGCCTCGGCGTCGTCGGACTCGATGGAGGTGCGGTAGTTCTTGGTCCAGTACGAGACGCCGCGCTCGCGGTCGTACTCGGTGAGCATGTGTACCCAGCGCTTGCCGACGAACGGTACGTCGCACACGATCCGCGGGGTGGCGTAGCCGGGCAGGTAGCCCATGATGTCGTGCTGGAGCTGCTGGGCCTGCCAGACGGCGACGCGCCAGTGTTCGGCGTTGGGGATCATGTCGCACATGTAGAAGTAGTACGGCAGGATGCCGGCTTCGCCCTGGAGGGCGAAGCACAGGTCGAGCAGGTCGGCGGTGGTGGCGTTGACGCCGCGCATGAGGACGCCCTGGTTGCGGACGTCGCGGACGCCGACTTCGAGGGCGGTGTGTGCGGCCTTCGCCACGAGCGGGGTGAGGGACTGCGCGTGGTTGACGTGGGTGTGGATGGCGAGGTTGACGCCGCGGCGGGCGGCGGTGCGGGCGACGCGTTCCATGCCTTCGACGACGTCGGGTTGCAGCCAGTGCTGGGGGAGGCCGGCGAGCGCCTTGGTGGCCAGTCGGATGTCGCGGATGGTCTCGATGTCGAGCAGGCGCATGAGGAAGGACTCGAGGTTGCGCCACGGCACGTTGGCGACGTCGCCGCCGGAGACGACGACGTCGCGGACGCCGGGGTGGTGGCGCAGGTAGTCGATCATGGTGTCGTACCGGTCGACGGGTTTGAGCTGCAGGCGCAGTTTGTCGACGGTGGGGGTGGAGTTGCCGACGAGGTCCATGCGGGTGCAGTGGCCGCAGTACTGGGGGCAGGTGGCCAGCAGTTCGGCGAGGACCTTGGTGGGGTAGCGGTGGGTGAGGCCTTCGGCGACCCACATGTCGTGTTCGTGCAGTGAGTCGCGGGTGGCGTAGGGGTGGGACGGCCAGTCGGGGTGCCGGTCGGAGGCGACGGGGATCATGTACCGGCGGACCGGGTCGGCGTAGAAGCTGTCGGTGTCCGGGGTGGCGGCGGGCACCATGGTGTTGAGCATCTGTGGTGTGACCAGCATGGACATGGTGGCCAGGCGCTGCTGGTCGGCGACGAGGTCGGTGTAGAAGGTCTCGTCGACGAGGTCGCCGAGGACGGTGCGGAGTTGTTTGACGTTCTTGACGCAGTTGGTGCGCTGCCACTGCGCGGATTCCCACTGTTCGCGGGTGACCTGGCGCCAGCCGGGCAGCCGGGTCCAGTCCGGTTCGACCAGCTCGCGTCGCTGATACAGGTAGGGCTGGCCGGTTGTGTTCACGGCGGCTCCTTAGAGAAGGTGGAGAATCTTTGGCAAGTAGATTAACCTGCCGGAAGATTTCTCGTAAGGTCGCCATATAAACGTAGGAGCTTTCATGACGTCGCGTGTCGGGTTGCACCGGGTGCTGGAGCCACGCGGAGTGCTGCCGCAGGCGGCGCAGCGGCTGGACAACCGGCCGCAGATCGGACCGGACGAGGTACGCGTGCGGGTCGAACGGCTCAACCTGGACGCGGCGAGCTTCCGGCAGCTGGCGACCAAGCACGGCGGCGACGGCGCGGCGGTACGCGCCGAGGTGCTGGCGATCATCGAGGCGCGCGGCAAGATGCACAACCCGGTGACCGGCTCGGGCGGCATGCTCATCGGCACGGTCGACGAGGTCGGCCCGGATTCGCCGCTGGGGCTGAAGGCCGGTGACCGGGTCGCGACGCTGGTGTCGTTGACGCTGACGCCGCTTGCCGTCACCGACGGGCTGGCCCGTTGGGAGGGGCTGAGCGAGCAGGTGCCCTGCGACGGGCACGCGATCCTGTTCGGCCGGTCGATCGCGGCGGTGCTGCCCGACGACCTGCCGGCGGAGCTCGCCCTGGCGGTCCTGGACGTGTGCGGGGCGCCGGCGCTGACCGACCGGGTCGTGCGCGGCTACGAGCACCCCACGGTGGCGGTGATCGGCGGTGCGGGCAAGAGCGGCAGCCTGTCCCTCGCGGCCGCCCGCCGCGCCGGGGCCCGTACTGTCGGGGTGGTTCCCAGCACCGTGGAGCGGGACCTGCTGGCGCGGGCCGGCCTGGCCGACGCGGTGGCCCTCGCCGACGCCCGCGATCCGGTGGCGCTGTCCGACGCGGTCACCGCAGCGCTGGGCGGGCCGGCCGACGTGACCGTGGTCTGCGTGGACGTGCCGGGCTGCGAGCACGGGGCGATCCTGTCGACCACCGGCGGCGGTACGGTGATCTTCTTCTCGATGGCGACGTCGTTCGCCGCGGCGGCGCTGGGTGCGGAGGGCCTGGCCGCGGACGTGACGATGCTGGTCGGCAACGGGTACGTGCCGGGTCACGCCGCGTTCGCGCTGGACCTGCTGCGTGGCGAGCCGGCGGTGCGGCGGCTGTTCGAGGCACGGCTGGCGGCAGACTGAAGCCCATGACCCCCTCGACTCTGTACCGCAATGCGCGGGTGTACAGCGCGACCGTGCCGGGTGCGACCGCCCTGCTGGTGCGCGACGGCCGGATCGACTGGTTGGGCGGCGACCAGGACGCCCCGCCCGCCGACCGGGTGGTCGACCTCGGCGGCGCACTGGTCACCCCCGCCTTCGTCGACGCCCACGTACACGCGTTCGACACCGGTCTCGTGCTGACCGGCCTGGACCTGTCCGGTACCCGCTCGCGGGCGGACGTGCTCGACCGCGTCGCCCGGCACGCCGCGGACCTGCCGGGCGACGCGGTCGTGGTCGGCCACGGCTGGGACGAGTCCGGCTGGGCCGACCAGCGGCCGCCGACCGCCGCCGAACTGGACCGGGCCGCCGGTGGCCGGGCGGTGTACCTGTCACAGGCGTCGGTGCACTCGGCGGTCGTGTCGTCGGCGTTGCTGGCGCGGGTGTCGCCGGACGTGCCCGGCTACGCGGGCGACGGCTGGCTGCGCCGGGACGCCCACCATGTGGCGCGGGGCGTGGCGCACGGTTCGATCGGGGCGGCCCAGCGCCGGCGGGCGCAGGTGGCGGCGCTGCGGCACGCCGCGTCGCTGGGGATCGCGGCGGTGCACGAGTGCGGCGGGCCGGGCACCAGCGACGAGGAGGGCTTCCAGGCGCTGCTGGCGAGCTCGCGCGAGGGTGGTCTGCCGGAGGTGTACGGGTACTGGGGTGAGCTGGGCGCGGCGGCGAAGGCCCGCGAGTTGGGCGCGGTAGGGGCCGGTGGGGACCTGTACGCCGACGGGGCGCTCGGGTCGCACACCGCGCATCTGCGGGAGCCGTACCGGGACGCGGACACCTCCGGGCACGGGTACGTCAGCGCCGAGCAGGTCGCCGAGCACCTGGTCGGCTGCGTGCGCGAGGGGGTGCAGGGCGGGTTCCACGCCATCGGCGACGCGGCGATCGGTACGGTCCTGGACGGGTTCGCGAAGGCGGCGTCGGTGGTGGGGGTCGACGCGTTGCGGGCGGGCCGGCATCGCATCGAGCACCTGGAGATCCTGGACCGGGAGCTGATCCGGGGGCTGGTGGAGTACGGGGTGGTCGCGAGTGTGCAGCCGGCGTTCGACCGGCTGTGGGGCGGCGAGCACGGCATGTACGCGCAGCGCCTGGGGGTGGCGCGGTCGCTGTCGTCCAATCCCCTCGGCGCCTTGTCGGGTGTCGGGGTGGCGCTGGCGTTCGGGTCGGACTCGCCGGTGACGCCGCTGGATCCGTGGGGCACGCTGCGCGCGGCGGTCGGCCACCACAACCCGGTGTACCGGATCGGTGTGCGGACGGCGTTCGCCGCGCACACCAGGGGCGGGTGGCGGGCGGTGCACCGCGACGCCGACGGGCGGCTGGCCCCGGGCGTGTCGGCGACGTTCGCGGTGTGGGACGTGCCGGTCGGCGCCGGCCTGACCGGCGGACTGCCGACGTTGGTGCCGGCGGGGCCGGACGAGCCGGTGCCGGCGCTGCCGGTGTGCCGGCGGACGGTGCTGCGCGGTGAAGTGATCTACGACGTGGAGGATGCGTGAGCGGGAAGCTCGACCTCGACCCGGCGGTGGTGGAGCGGGCGCGGCGGTTGGCGCGCCGGGCCGGCCGGCCGGTGGTGGACCTGGCGCGTAGCCATACGACGGTGTCGGTGGAGCGGGCGGTGCTGCGCCTGGCGGGGGTGTCCGGGGCCGACCCGGACGGCATCCCGTGGGTCAACCGCCTCGTCGACGCGGTGGTGGCCGACGTGGGCCTGGGGCATGGGGTGGCGCTGCCGGTGTTCGACGCGATGGCCCGCGAGGGCGTCGAGGACGTGACGCTGCTGGCGCAGAAGGCCGCGGCCGGGTCGGTGCGTTTCCAGGTGCCGGTGGGGAAGCCGGCCACGGCCGCGAAGCGGGCCGCCCGGCGGGCGGTCAAGGCGGGCATCACGCGGATCGACCGGCGGCG
This sequence comes from Planosporangium spinosum, assembly GCF_049999945.1. Taxonomy (NCBI): domain Bacteria; kingdom Bacillati; phylum Actinomycetota; class Actinomycetes; order Micromonosporales; family Micromonosporaceae; genus Planosporangium; species Planosporangium spinosum. The sequence continues at coordinate 98,197 of NZ_JBLYUB010000023.1, forward strand.
GGCCGAGCGGGAGCGGCTGGTCAAGCGGCACGGTGATCCCCGGCAGCGGCCGTGGATCTACCTGATCGTGGCGACCGGTGACATCTACGAGGACATCCCGCAGGCGCAGGCGGCCGCGCGGGAAGGCGCGGACATCATCGCGGTGATCCGGTCGACGGGGCAGTCGCTGCTGGACTACGTGCCGGAGGGCGCCACCCGGGAGGGGTTCGCCGGCACGTACGCCACGCAGGAGAACTTCCGGCTGATGCGGGCGGCGTTGGACTCCTCGTCGCGGGAGCTGGGCCGGTACGTGCGGCTGACCAACTATGCCAGTGGCCTGTGCATGCCGGAGATCGCGACCCTGGCCGGCCTGGAGCGGCTGGACATGATGCTCAACGACTCGATGTACGGGATCCTGTTCCGCGATATCAACCCGATCCGTACGTTCGTTGACCAGCGGTTCTCCCGCCAGGTTCACGCGCGGGCCGGGATCATCATCAACACCGGTGAGGACAACTACCTGACCACGGCCGATGCGGTGGAGGCGGCGCACACGGTGACGGTGTCGCAGCTGCTCAACGAGTACTTCGCGCACGAGGCCGGGTTGGCGGACTGGCAGCTGGGTCTGGGTCACGCGTTCGAGATCAACCCTGATCTGCCGGAGTCGTTCCGGCTGGAGCTGGCGCACGCGTTGTTGGCGCGGGAGCTGTTTCCGGACGCGCCGTTGAAGTGGATGCCGCCGACGAAGCACATGACCGGGGACGTGTTCCGCGGCAACCTGCTGGGCGGGTTCTTCAATCTGGTGGGCGCGATGACCGGTCAGGGCATCCTGCTGGTGGGGATGATGACCGAGGCGGTGGTGACGCCGTGGTTGTCGGACCGGGACATCGCGCTGCAGAACGTGCGGTACGTGCTGAACGCCGCCGGTGGGCTGCACGAGGACTTCGTGCCGGCGCCGGGCGGGTTCATCCAGCAGCGGGCGCACCGGGTGTTGGCGGAGTCGGTGGAGCTGCTGGAACGCATCTGTGACGACGGGCTGCTCAACGCGATCGCCGACGGCACGTTCGGCATCATGAAGCGCCCGGCCGACCGGGGCAAGGGCCTGGACGGGGTGGCGCGGCACGAGGCCGGCTACTACAACCCGGCGACCGAGATCCTGGAGGCCGAGGCCCCGGCCGTCGCCCCCACGGTCGGCGCGACGTCGGGGACGTTGTCGTCTCAGGGCCGTGCCGAGACCACCGTCTCCCGGGAGTTGTGAGGATCATGGGCGAGATCGTGCGTCCGTACGGGGACACCACCGGCGACGGGATGGTGCAGGTGTCGTTCACCCTGCCGGTGCCGTGCGACAAGCGCGCCGAGGGTGCGGCGCTGCAGTTGGCCGCGAAGATGGGCCTGGACCCGGCGATGGTGGTGCACGCCAAGCAGATGGGCGAGGGTTTCACGTTCTTCGTGGTGTACGGGCGGGTGAACCACCTTGTCGACCTGTCGCAGGTTGTGGTGGCCGAGCGGGACTTCCCGCTGTTGTCGCCCAAGGAGGTCAACGGGCTGGTCAAGCAGCGGCTGCGGCGCAAGCTGGTGGTGGTCGGGGCGTGTATCGGCACCGACGCGCACACCGTGGGTATCGACGCGATCCTCAACGTCAAGGGCATCGCCGGGGACAAGGGGCTGGAGTACTACCGGGAGCTGCGGGTGGTGAACCTGGGCGCCCAGGTGGCGGTGCCGGACCTGGTGGCGGCGGCCCGGGCGGAGAAGGCCGACGCGGTGCTGGTCAGCCAGGTCGTCACGCAGCGCGACGCGCATCTGCACAACACGCGGGAGATGTCGGCGGCGTTCCGGGAGGCGGTGCCGGCCGACCGGCGGCCGTTGCTGGTCGTCGGCGGGCCGCGGTTCGATGAGCTGATGGCCGCCGAGTTGGGCGTGGACCGGATCTTCGGTCGGGGTACCACCCCGCGTGAGGTGGCCAGCTACCTGGTCCACGCGTTGATCGTCAAGAGAGCGAAGGCAGCATGAGCGTTGGTCTGACCGTCACCCACCGGCGGTACGTGCCGTACTCGCACGCCCACTACGCCGGTGCCCTCGTCGACGGCGCGTACGCGTTGGGCCTGTTCGGCGACGTCGCCACCGAGGTGTGTATCCGTATCGACGGTGACGAGGGGCTGTTCGCGTCGTACTCCGACGTGCAGTTCCGCGCGCCGGTGCGGGCCGGGGACGTGCTGGAGGTGACCGCGACGGTGACCCGGATGGGTACCCGCAGCCGCACGATCGACTTCGTCTGCGCGGTTGTCTGCCGCGGCCGTCCCGACACCGGCGGGTCGGCGGCGGAGGTGCTCGACCCGCCGGTCGTGGCGGTGACGGCGACCGGCACCGTCGTGGTGCCGCCGCGGGCGTGACGGCCACCTGCGTGACGGCCGGTCCGGCGGCGACGGTCGCCCGGACGGTCGTCGGGGCGGCGACCGCGGTGCGGTACACGGTGCCGCCGGCCGGCGCGGCGCTGGTGGTGTGCGCCGACGTCGGGTCGACGTACACGAAGGTGGCGGTGGTCGACGTGGCCGGCGGCGCGCTGGTGGCGACGGCGGCGCATCCGACGACGGCGGCCACGGACGTGATGCGCGGCTTGGACGCGGCGGTGGCGGCCGTGGCGGGGCTGCTGCCCGGCCGGGACCTGTCGCGGTGGGAGGTGTGTTCCAGCGCCGGTGGCGGGCTGCGGCTGGCCGTCGTCGGGTACGAGGCCCTCGTCAGCGCCGAGGCCGGGCAGCGGGTGGCCACCAGCGCCGGGGCGCGGGTGGTGCACGTGGCCGCGGGGCGGCTGGACCGGGCCGGCGTGGCGGCGCTGCGGGCGGTCCGCCCGGACGTGGTGCTGCTGGTGGGCGGGACCGACGGTGGGGACGCCGACACGGTGCGGCACAACGCGGGCCGGTTGGCGGCGGCGCGGCTGCGGGTGCCGGTGGTCGCCGCCGGGAACGCCGACGCCCACGACGACGTGGTGGCGGTCCTGGCCGCGGCGGGGGTGCCGGTGGTGGCGTGCGCCAACGTGCTGCCGCGGATCGGGGTGCTGGCGCCGCAGCCGGCGCGCGCGGCGATCCGGGAGGTGTTCCTGCGTCACGTCATCGGCGGTAAGCGGCTGTCGCGGGATCCGCGGTTCGCGGCGGCGGTGCGCGGCGCGACCCCGGATGTGGTGCTCACGGCGGTGGAGTTGCTGGCCGAGCGGGGCGCCGGGGACTTCGCGGTGGTCGACGTGGGTGGGGCGACGACCGACGTGTACTCGGTGGTGACGCCCGACGCGGAGCGTGCGCATGGCCCGGCGCGGGAGGTGGCCGGGGTGTTGTGGCGTGGCCGGACGGTGGAGGGTGACCTGGGGGTGCGGTGGAACGCGCCGGGGGTGGTGGCGGCGGCCCGGGCGGAGAAGCTGGTCGACGAGGCCGAGGCGGAGGTCCTCGATGCGGCGGCGCGTACCCGGGCGGCCGATCCGGGGCTGCTGGCCGCCGACGTGGCGGTGGATCTGCGGCTGGCGGAGCTGGCGGCGGTGGTGGCGCTGCGCCGGCACGCCCGGGGGGAGCCGGCCGGTGGGCCGGGGACGCCCCGGCGGGGCGGCAAGGATCTCGGTGGGGTGCGGCTGCTGGTCGGTTCGGGTGGGGTGCTGCGGCACGCGCCGGGTCCGGCGGGGGCGGCGGTGCTCGACGCGGTGTTGGCCGATCATGCGGGCGGGTGGCGGTTGCCGCGGGCGGCGGCGCGGCGGGTGGACACCGCGTACGTCCTCGCCGCGGTGGGGTTGCTCGCCGGGGATTTCCCCGACGCGGCCGTAGCACTAGCGCAACGATATATGTACGCTCAGTGATACCTTCCGACACGCCCGTGCGACACGCCGTCCCGGTCGGGGGATAGTCGCCCGACCGGTTGACAGCGCCCGGGGTAGGTCACGTACCGTCTTTGAGTCCAGCTTCGGAAAGCGACTGCTGTTCGCTTTGCCTCTTCGTTCGCTGGCCGTACGTCGAGCCATCCGGCATGGCGTGGGCCAGGTCCAGTGGGCGGGGGTCGGCGGGGCGGCGCGAACCGGTCGCGCTCCGGTGTGCAGGGCGTGTCGCACGGCCAGTAGACAACGACCAGACGCGGGCAGCCGGTCCGCTCCTGGCCGGAACGAAGGTCGTGTTCGGCGCGGGCTGTGACACCGGCCGGGAAGGGCCTGGGAGCGCGGGGCGCGGCCATTACGGTCGCGCCCCGATTTCATGTGCGGCCCCGGGCCGGTCGAGGCGTCCTCCCGGTCCGGGTGAGGCGCCCCTCCCAGCTGTTTCCCAGTCGCTGCGGGCAGAATGGGCAGCCCAGCCCAATCGAGAGAGGCCCACGTGACGGCGGTAGGCATGGACACGGTGACCCGCCCGGCATCGACGGCCGCGCCGGCGGCGTCGCGGGCCGGCCGGACGGTCGCCGGCGTGGTGGCCGCGGTGCTGGCCGGGCTGGCGCTGCTGGTGGCGTTCCCGCCGTACGGGCTGTGGTGGCTCGCCCCGGTCGGGGTGGCGCTGCTGGCCCTGGCGGTCACCGGCCGGCGGGTCGCCGGCGGCCTGGCGCTGGGCGCGGTCACCGGTGCGGTGCTGTTCACCCCGCTGCTGCACTGGACCAACACGCAGGTCGGCTGGATGCCGTGGCTGCTGCTGTGCGGGCTGCAGACGGTGTACGTCGCGGTGATGGGCGCGGCGGCGGCCTTCACCGGGCCGCTGGTGCGGCGGTTCCCGGCGGCGCTGGCCCCGGTGACCGGCGTGCTGTGGGTGGCGCAGGAGGCGCTGCGCGACCGGACCCCGTTCGGTGGGTTCCCGTGGGCGCGGCTGGCGTTCAGCCAGGCCGATTCGCCGCTGCTGCGACTGGCCGCCGTGGGCGGGGCGCCGGCGGTCACGTTCGCGGTGGCGTTGACCGGGGGACTGCTCGCCGTCGCGCTGCGGTACGCCGCGGCGTACCGGTACCGCGGTCCGGCTCCCGTGTCCGACCAGGCCGGTGCCGGGGTGGACGGCGCCGGTCGGCGCCCGGCGCCCCGGGCGGGCCGGCTCGCGGCGGTGTACGCCGCCGTGGCAGCGGCGGTGCCGGCGCTCGCGGTGGCCGTTCCGACCGCCGCGCCGACCGGCCGGCCGGTCACGGTCGCCTACGTGCAGGGCAACGTGCCGCGGCTGGGATTGGACTTCAACGCCCAGCGCGAGCGGGTGCTGCGCAACCACGTCGAGGGCACCGAGGAGCTGGCCCGGCAGGTCGCCGCCGGTCGGGTGGCCCGGCCCGACCTGGTGGTCTGGCCGGAGAACGCCAGTGACGTCGACCCCGTCGCCGATCCGGGCGCCGGGGACCTCATCACCGGGGCGGCCCGTGCCGTCGGCGCGCCGATCCTGGTCGGTGCGCTGCGCGAGGGGCCCGGCGACCACGTGCGCAACGTCGGCCTGGTGTGGCTGCCCACCGGCGGGCCGGTCGACATGTACGTCAAGCGGCATCCGGTGCCGTTCGCCGAGTACGTACCGATGCGGTCGCTCGCCCGTAAGGTCACCACCAAGGTCGACCTGGTCCGCGCGGACTTCCTGCCCGGCGACCGGGCCGGGCTGCTGCGGGTCGGGCCGGCAACGGTCGGTGACGTCATCTGTTTCGAGGTCGCCTACGACGGCCTGGTCCGCGACACCGTCACCGGCGGCGGCGAACTGATCGTCACCCAGACCAACAACGCCACGTTCGACGCGGACGAGGCGAGCCAGCAGCTGGCGATGGTGCGGCTGCGGGCCGTCGAGCACGGCCGGGACGCCATGATGGTCTCCACCGTGGGGATCTCGGCGTTCGTGACCGCCGACGGGCGGGCGCACGAGGCGAGCGCGTTCAACACCCCGGCCGTGCGGATCCGCGAACTACGGTTGGGGCAGGCCCGTACGCTGGCCACCGAGCTGGGCGCCGCACCGGAGTACGTGTTGCTGGCCGCCGCTGCCGCCGCGCTCGTCGGCGCGGCCTTCCTGCGCAGGACGCCACGGCCGGCCGCCACCGGCGGTCGCCTTCACCGCGAGGAGGAAGCGTGAACGACAGCGCCAATACCCCGGCCAGCCCGCCCGCGAGCCACCCCGGCGTCGGCCGGGTACTCGTGGTGATCCCCACCTACAACGAGGCCGACAACATCGCCGCCATCGTCGACCGGGTGCGCCGCGCGGCGCCGGCCGTCGACGTGCTGGTCGTCGACGACAACTCCCCGGACGGCACCGGCGTGGTCGCCGACGAGCTGGCCGCCGCCGACCCGCAGGTGCGGGTGCTGCACCGCGCCGGCAAGGAAGGCCTCGGCGCGGCGTACATCGCCGGGTTCACCCTCGCCCGGGAACGCGGCTACGACGCGGTCGTCGAGATGGACGCCGACGGCTCGCACGCCCCGGAGGAACTGCCGCGGCTGCTCGACGCCGCCCGCGACGCCGACGTGGTGATCGGGTCGCGATGGGTGCGCGGCGGGAAGGTCGTCAACTGGCCGGCGCACCGGCTGCTGCTGTCGCGCGGCGGTTCGCTGTACACGAGGGTGGCGCTGGGCCTGCCGGTGCGGGACGCCACCGCCGGCTACCGGGTGTACCGCACGCCGGTGCTCGACAAGCTCGACCTCGACCGGGTCGCCTCGCAGGGGTACTGCTTCCAGATCGACCTGGGGTGGCGCGCCTACCGGCAGGGTTTCCGGATCGCCGAGGTGCCGATCACGTTCGCCGAACGGGAGCGGGGGGCGAGCAAGATGAGTTCGGGCATCGTGCGGGAGGCGCTGTGGCGGGTGACCGCGTGGGGCATGCGGGCCCGGGTCGAGACGGTGAAACGGGCGCTGCGCCGCGGCGACCGGCGGTCGGGCACGTGAGTGGGGGTGCGTGACATGCGCCGCGCTCCGCTGATCGGCCTGGCCGTCGCCGTGACGGCCGTGGTCGAGGTCGTCGTGTTCGTCGGGGTCGCCCGGGCCCTCGGGCTGGGCTGGGCGGTCGCCGCGTTGCTGGCCGTGTCGCTGGTGGGTGGTTGGCTGGTGCCGCGCCAGGGGGTACGGGCGTGGCGGCGGTTCCGGTCGGCCGCCACGGCGGGTCAGCCGCCCGGCCGGCAGGCCACCGACGGGCTGGTCGGACTGGTCGGGGCGCTGCTGCTGGCCGTACCGGGGTTCGTCACCGGCCTGCTCGGCGCGGCGCTGCTGGTGCCGCCGCTGCGCTGGTACGCCCGTGACCGGGTGGAGCGGATGGTCGAGCGGCGGACGTCGCCGTCTTTGGCGGGCAGCCTGTTCGGGCCGCGCCGGGTACGGGTGCGGGTGCGTCGCGGACGGCCGAACCCGCCACCACCGCCGCCGCCGGCCCCGCCGACGGCGGCGATCGAAGGGGAGATCATCGACCGTCGGCCGTGAGTCGATACGACGACAGCCGCCCCGACCAGGTCGGGGCGGCTGTCGTGAGTCCTGTGGTGCCTCGTGCGGTGGCCGTCAGGCCCGGCCGCGCCGGGTGCGTACCTCCTGCAGCCGCTCGGCGAGGATGTCCTCCAGCTCCTCGATCGAGCGCCGCTCCAGCAGCATGTCCCAGTGGGTGCGCGGCGGCTTGGCCCGCTTCTGCTCCGGCTCGCTGCCGTCGACCAGCCGCGCGACGCTGCCGTCGAACTTGCACTCCCAGGTCATCGGGACCTCGGCGTCGACGGCGAAAGGCACCTCGAACTGGTGGCCCTTGGCGCACAGGTACTCGCGGGTCTGTCGTGGCGCCAGCTCGGTGTTGCGGTCGGACTCGTAGCTGACGGCTCCGAGGCGGCTTCCGCGCAGCATGCGCTCGCCCATGATCGGATCTTCCCCTTCGGGTAGTGTGCGGTCTTCCTCTGCTTCAACGACACGGGTCGTCCTGGCGATTCCCGGGCCGGCTGATGGTATGTCCGCGACCGTCCGGGCAAGCTCGGTACGCCATTTTACCCATGATTCATACGCGGCGGCGAATCGTACGCCGCACGACCTTGGCGCGCAACATCACGGCGTGAGCGCGGCGGCCAGGTTCGCCAGCTGTTCACCGAGGCGGCCGATCTGCGCGTGCGCGGCCGACAGTTCGGTGCGTACCGTGTCGCGTTCGGTCTCGGCCGCCCGCAGCCGCTGTCGCAGGTCGTCGGCGCCGGTCCGGGCGGCGGCCAGCTCGGCGGTGAGCGTCGCCAGCTGCTGCTGCGCGGCCGACAGTTCGTCGCGCAGCCGCTGTGCCTGTGTCTCGGCGGCCGTCACCCGGTCACGGGCGGTGTCGCGGTCGCGGGTGGCGGCGTCGGTGGCGCGGACCGCCGCGGCGCGGGCGTCCTCGGCGTCGGCGGCCTGCCGGCGGGCGGCGTCCCGGTCGCGGTGCGCCTCCGCCCGCAGCGCCTCCGCGGCGACGGCCCGGGCGTGGGCGGCATCGGCGGCCTCGCGGGCCGCGGCCGCCTCGCGCCGCGCGGCGTCGGTGGCCTCCCGGGCGGCCGCGACCTCCCGGTCGGCGGTCTGGCGGATCTCGCGGACCGCGTCGGCCGCCTCGGCGTGGGCGGCCTCGACGCGCTGGTCGGCCTCCACCCGGGCGACCCGGATCCGCTCGTCGGCCTCCACCCGGGCGGCCTCGACGCGCTGCTCGGCGTCGGCGTGCGCGCGCCGGACGGTGTCGGCCGCGGCCGACACCGACTCCTCGGCCTGCGCCCGGGCGGTGTCGGCGTCGGCGCGGGCCGCGTCCGCGGCCTCCCGCGCCGTGCGGGCCTGCGCCCGGGCCGCCCGGGCCTCCTCGCGGGCCTCGTCGCGTTCGGCGTGCGCGGCCGCGACGGCGGCGGCCGCCTCCGCGCGTACCGCCGCGACCTGCCGCTCCACTCCGGCCGGGGACAGTTCGGCGTGCAGCGCCGCGGCGAGGGTCTCGGTGGCCTGTTCGAGCCGGTCGACGACCTCGAACGCCCGCGCGACCTGGCCGGACAGGCCGGGGGAGTTGCGCTGGCGCATCCGCGCCGCGCGCGCCGCCGCCTGGCAGGCGCCGTCGTTGTCCCGGCAGTACCGGAACGGACGCCCCGCGCTGCCGCGCTGCGGCACGTCCCGCCCGCAGTGCGCGCACGGCCGGGTGGACTCAGACTGCTCACTCACCAGCGAGAATCTACTGGTGTGCCGGCCGGGACGGGAGGGCGCCACGGCCGGTATCGGCCCGCGCCGGTCGTCACGCGACCCGCGCCGCCGACCGCCGCGGGGCGCCCGACGTCACCAGGCTCCACAGCAGCAGGCTGAACGGGGCCAGCACCGCCAGCAGCGCCAGGCCACCGGCGGCGCCCGCCACGGCCAGACCGAGGACGGCCTGTATCACCAGCGCCGCCACGATCAGCCCGCGGGCCACCCGGCCGAACGGGCGGCCGCGCACCGCGGCGACGGCCAGTGGCACCGCCGGGGCGGCCAGCACCGCCGCGAGCACCGCGCCCGCCAGCCACACCGCGAGTCGTCCGTGCGCGGCCGGCAGGCCGCCCATCGACATGGAGTACGCGTCGATGACCTCGCCGAGCACGTACATCGCGCCGCCGACGGCGGCGGCCTCCAGGACGCCGCACACGGCGGCGAGCAACAGGACAAGCGCGCGCATGGGCAACCTCCCCGTGAACGGCGGATGTGCGAGTCAAGCTACCGACAGGTAGCGGCCGGTTTCAAGCGCCCGCGACGCCGGCGGGCGCCTGCGCGTGGTCGGTGGTCCGCGGTGGATGCCCGCCGGTGCCGGGCCGCGCGCCGACCACCAGGGCGAGCCCCACGAGCACCACCGCCGCCACGGCCGCGGTGCGCCAGGTCAGCGGCTCACCGAGGACGACCGCCGAGGTGGCCACCCCGACGACCGGTACGAGGAGACTGAACGGGGCCACCCGGCCGACCGGGTACCGGCCGAGCAGTCGGTTCCACCCGCCGAAGCCGAGCAGGGTCGACACGTACGCGATGTACGCAACCGCCAGCAGTGCCCTGCCGGTGAGGTGGCCGAGCATGTGGGTGACCGTCGCGGGGCCGTCGGTTGCCGCCGCGAGCGCCAGCAGCGGCAGCGGTGGGACGAGGCTGGAGTAGGCCAGCATGGACACCGGCCGGCGTTCCCCGCTGGCGCGCACGATGACGTTGCCGGCCGCCCACGCGGCGGCCGCGAGGAGGGTCAACACGAACCCCGCCGCGGTGGCGTGCCCGCCGTGACCGGCGGCCAGCACGCCGATACCGGCAGACGCCACGACGACCCCGACGGCCTGGCGGGTGCGGATCCGCTCGCCGAGCAGGGTGGTGGCCAGCAGCACCGACAGCGGCGCCTGCGCCTGCAGCACCAGCGACGCCATCCCGGCCGGCATGCGACCGGCCATGGCCGTGAACAGCAGGCCGTACTGCAACGCCCCGAACACCGCGCCGTATGCGACGACGTACCGGGCGGACGCGGTCGGCCGCGGCACGAAGAACACCAGCGGTACCGCGCAGGCCGTGAACCGCAGCGCGGTCAGCACCAGCGGGGACAGGTCCCGCAGTCCGACGTCGGTGACGACGAAGTTCACTCCCCAGATCGCCGCGACGACGACGGCCAGGACACGGTGGCGTAGCTGCATGGGACAAGCCTCGCCACCACCACCATTCACGTCCAGTTCATAATCCTTCACTCATGCTGTAGCGTCGCTTCATAATGGAGCTGGATGCGCGGCGGCTGCGGGTGCTGCACACGGTCGCGCTGCGCGGCAGTGTGACGGCTGCCGCCGCAAGCCTGCACATCAGCCCGTCCGCGATCAGCCAGCAACTCGCCCAGCTCGAACGCGAGGCCGGCTGCGACCTGGTCGAGCGGGCCGGTCGGGGGATCCGCCTCACCCCGGCCGGGCAGGCCCTCGCCGCCCACGCCGAGCAGGTGCTGCACGCCCTCGACCGGGCCGCCGCCGCGGTCGCCGCCGCCCGCACCGGGGTCGCCGGCACCGTCTGGGTCGGCACGTTCCCCAGCGCCGGCGTGTTCGTCGCGCCGGCCGCGGTGCGGGCCCAACAGCGCCACCCGGCGCTCGACGTCCGCGTCACCGAGGCCGAGGACGAAGCCAGCCTGCTGGACCTGCGGCTGACCGCCCTCGACGTGGTCGTCATGCAGGAGTACGACCACGTGCCGGTCACCCTGCCGCCCGGTGTGACCGCCCAGACGGTCGCCCACGACCCGCTGTACCTGGTGACGCCGGCGACCGGCCCGCTCGCCGGCCGCGCCCCGCTGTCCGACCTGCGCGACGCCCCCTGGATCGCCCCGGGCCCCGACACCCCGTGCGGCCGCGCCACCCGCCAGGCCTGCCGCGACGCCGGCTTCGAACCCGACATCCGCCACACCGCCCTGGACTTCGCCCTGATACTGGACATGGTCGCCGCCGGCCTGGGCGTGGCGTTGATCCCGGCGCTGGGCCTGCGCACCCTCCCCACAGGGGTGCGCGCCGCGCCGACGTGCGTCCCCGCGCTCAAACGCACGATCTTCGCGGTGACCCGTACCGTCGGCGTCGGTCAGCAGCGCCCCGCCGTCGCGGCGCTGCTGACCGAACTAGGCCGTGTTTCATAGGCCGGGCCGGAGCCACTCGTTGATGGCGACGACGTGGAGTGTGGCCAGGTAGCGCACGGCGAGTTTGTCGTAGCGGGTGGCCACACCACGATGACGTTTGAGCCGGTTG